>NZ_JBFUEP010000029.1:0-57093 GCF_056403895.1 Pedococcus sp. P2_E5 | reverse complement strand
CCCACCAGGCGGTCCGCGGACACCTCGACTCCCTCGAAGTGCACCTCGCTCACGGTGTCGCAGTGCAGGCCCATCTTCTTCTCGGGCGCACCGAAGGCGATGCCCTCGGCGTCACCCGGCACGACGAAGCAGGACAGGCCGCGGGCGCCGTCGTCCGACGTGCGGACGAAGCTCGTGTAGAAGTCCGCGTGCCCGGCGTGCGAGATCCAGGCCTTCGTGCCCTTCAGCTGGTATGCCGTGGGGTCGGCCTCGTCGTCCGCGGTCGCCCGGGCGGTCATCGAGGCGACGTCGGAGCCGGCGCTGCGCTCGGAGAGGCAGTAGGCGCCGAGCTGGTCGCCGCTCAGCATCGCGGGGAGGAGGGCGGCCTTCTGCTCATCGGTACCGAAGTTCGCCACGGGGTAGCAGGTGAGGGAGTGGACCGAGACGCCGACCGCGACGCTCATCCAGGCGGAGGCGATCTCCTCGACGACCTGGAGGTAGACCTCGTAGGGCTGACCGCCCCCGCCGAACTCCTCGGCGTAGGGCAGCGAGAGCAGCCCGGCGCGGCCGAGGGTGCGGAAGGCGTCGCGGGGCAGGGCCGGGGTGGTCGCGGCGGCGCGCTCGGCCTCGTCGACCTTGGGACGGAGCTCCTTGTCGCAGATTTCGCGGGTGAGCTCGATCAGGTCGTAGCCCTCCTCGGAGGGCATGAGGCGGTTCGCAGGCATGTCCCAAGGGTAGTAGTAGGACGTCCTAGTACTTGAATCGCGCAGGTCAGTCCCCCATTGCCCGCGTCCTCAAGCCCTGCTGGCAGACGGTGCTCCGGTCAGCAGCCGTTCCTCCGCTAGCAGAGGTTGGGGCGTCAGGTGGGGTCGACCGGGGTGAGCTCGGGGCGCTTGGCCCGGACGGTGTCGCCACTGGACTTGCCCTTGAGCCGGCGCTGCACCCACGGCGCCAGGTGGGTCCGGGCCCATTCGGCGTTGGCCGCAGCCGCCTCGCGTCGGGCGAGGGGCGGGGCCGGGGGCAGCGGGGTGGACCAGTCGGCCCGGTCGGTGTCGTGCCCGAGCGCCGACAGGGCGTTGAGCGCCACGCGCCGGTGCCCTTCGGTCGTCATGTGGATCCGGTCCTCGGACCACAGCCGGAAGTCCTGCAGCGCCGTCATGCCCCACTGGTTGATGACGTAGGCGCCGTGCTGCTGGGCGATGCTGAAGAGGTTGGCCGAGTGGATCGCGTGGCGTCCCCTCAGGTGGCGCAGGACCGGCGCGCCCACCGGGTCGGTCGGCGTCGCCAGCAGCACGTCGGCCCCGGCCTCGCGCAGCCGCACGACCGCGGCCTCGAGCCGGGCGGCGATCGCGTCGAGGTCGGCCTTGGGCCGGAGGATGTCGTTGCCGCCGCCGACCATCGACACCAGGTCGGGACCGAGGGCGATCGCGGCATCGAGCTGTGGTCCGATGACGTCGGCCAGCAGCCGCCCGCGCACCGCGAGGTTGGCATAGGCGAACTCGCCCCCCGCCTGGTGGGCGATGACCGCCAGGTGGTGGGCCAACCGGTCGGCCCAGCCGAGGAACGCGTTCTCGCGCTCGGGGTCGGGGTCCGACATGCCCTCGGTGAACGAGTCGCCGATCGCGACGTAGCGGTGCCAGACCTTGCCCCGCTCGGGGAGATGGGTCAGGTTGTCCGCCATCGGCTCGGGGGCGACAGCGTCGTTGGTGGTGTCGTCGGTGGTGGTGGCGTCGGTGGTGTGGGCGTCGCTCATGGGAGCCTCCAGTCGATGGGTGCGGCGCCCTGCTGGGCGAGGAGTTCGTTGGCACGGCTGAACGGCCTGCTCCCGAAGAAGCCCGAGTGTGCCGACAGCGGTGAGGGGTGGGCACTCTCGACGGTCGGTATGCCGCCGAGGTGCGGCACGAGGTTCCTCGCGTCCCTGCCCCACAGGATGGCGACCAGTGGGCCGCCGCGGCTCACCAGTGCCGAGATCGCTTGTGCCGTCACGGTTTCCCAGCCCTTGCCGCGGTGGCTGGCGGGTTTGCCGGGTCGCACGGTCAGCACCCTGTTGAGCAGGAGGACTCCTTGGTCGGCCCAGGGCGACAGGTCTCCGGTCGACGGTCGCGGGAGCCCGAGGTCGGTCTGCAGCTCCTGGAAGATGTTCACCAGGCTGCGGGGGACCGGCTGCACGTCCGGCGCGACCGAGAACGACAGGCCCACCGCGTGTCCGGGTGTCGGGTAGGGGTCCTGGCCGACGATGAGCACCCGCACGTCGTCGAGTGGCCGCTCGAAGGCTCGCAGCACGTGCACACCAGGCGGCAGGTAGCCCCGTCCCGCCGCGACCTCCTCGCGCAGGAACTCACCCAGCGAGGTCACCGCCCCGGCCACGGGTTCCAGCGCGACCGCCCACGACGGGTGGACGAGCTCGGTGAGGGCGGCCGGCGGCATACCCAGAAACTAAACCCCTGTCAGCGGAAGATCGCGGCCAGGTCGTCCAGCCGCGTCGGCACCAGCCGGAACCATGCCCACGTCCCCCGGCGCTCGCGGGTGACCAGACCCGCTTCGGTGAGCACCTTGAGGTGGTGGCTCACCGTCGGCTGGCTGAGCCCGACTGCGGGGGTGAGGTCGCAGACGCAGGCCTCCTGGCCCTTCGACGAGCGGATCAGGGACAGCAGCTGGAGGCGAACCGGGTCGGCGACCGCCTTGAGCAGGTATGCCGTGGCCTCCGCCTGCTCGCGCCCCATCGCCTCGTCCGTGGTGAGCGTGCCGCAGCACGCGTCAGCACCTGCCGTGGGGTCGCTGGCCAGCGCGTCCCGGGTGGCGAGGTTGCCGGGGGTGGTGAGGGTGACGAGGGTGGGGCCGGGCACGGGATCTCCTAGAAATAGACCTGCATCGATATTGACAAACATCGATGCAGCCGATTCACTTCCTGCATAGACAATAGTCGATGAACCAAGGAGTCCGCTCATGTCCCGTGTCCAGCTCGCCCTCAACGTCGCCGACCTCGAGAAGTCGGTCGAGTTCTACGCCACCCTGTTCGGCACCCAGCCGCACAAGCGTCGCCCTGGCTACGCCAACTTCGCCATCGCCGAGCCGCCGCTCAAGCTGGTGCTGATCGAGGTCCCGGCCGACCAGCGTGGCGAGGGAACGGCGCAGGCGCTCAACCACCTCGGCATCGAGGTGGACAGCAGTGCCGACGTCGAGGCGGGGGCGACGCGGTTGCGCGAGGCTGGTCTGGCCGCGTTCGACGAGCGGGACACGACCTGCTGCTACGCGTTGCAGGACAAGGTGTGGGTGCACGACCCGGCCGGTGCGCCTTGGGAGGTCTACACCGTGAAGGACGACAACCCGGCCGACGGACGTCCGGCCACGGCGAGCCTTCCGGTCGTGTCTGGCATGAACGACGGCGGGTGCTGCACCACGGCCACGGCCACGGGCGCCGCCACCGCCACGGGCGCGGTGCCGCAGGAGGCGTGTTGCTGAACCACCCACTGCGCGCCCGACTGGCCGCCGAGCTGGTCGGGACCGCCGGCCTGCTCGCCGCGGTCGTCGGGTCGGGCGTGATGGCCCAACGGCTGAGCGAGGACGGCGCCGTCCAGCTGCTCGTCAACGCGCTCGCCACGGTGGCCGTGCTCGGCGTGCTCATCAGCTCGTTCGGACCGGTCAGCGGCGCCCACTTCAACCCCGCGGTGACGCTGGCTCAGGCCCTTCGTGGCCAACACCGCTGGAGCGACGTCGCGCCCTTCGTGGCCGTCCAGCTCGCGGGTGGCGTTGCGGGCACGGCCCTGGCCAACCTCATGTTCGGGCTGCCCGCACTTCACCTCTCCCACCACGAGCGAGGGGGTGCCGGTCAGCTGCTGGGCGAGGTCGTCGCCACCGCGGGGCTGGTCATGGCCATCGGGCTGCTCCGCGACGGCCGCCGGGCCGCCCTGGTCGTACCCGCGTGGATCTTCGGCGCCTACTTCCTGACCTCCTCCACGTCGTTCGCGAACCCGGCCGTGACCCTCGCGCGCGCGTTCTCGGACACCTTCGCGGGCATTGCGCCGGCATCGGTCCCCGCCTTCGTCGCCGCCCAGCTCGTCGGCGCCGCGGCCGGCCTCGGCCTCCTGTTCACCGTTCAGCTGCACACCGTCCAGGTCCCCACTCCTGAAAGCGAATCCGTATGAGCGACAAGCCCTCCGTCCTGTTCGTCTGTGTCCACAACGCGGGCCGCTCGCAGATGGCCGCGGCATACCTGGCGCATCTCGGTGGTGGCGCCGTCGAGGTGCGTTCGGCCGGGAGCCAACCAGCCGACCAGGTGAACCCCGCCGCGGTCGCCGCCATGGCGGAGGAGGGCATCGACATCGCCGCGCAGACGCCCAAGGTGCTGACCACCGAAGCCGTCCAGGACTCCGATGTGGTGGTCACGATGGGGTGCGGCGACACGTGCCCCTACTTCCCCGGCAAGCGCTACGAGGACTGGGTGCTCGACGACCCGGCCGGGCAGGGCGTCGACGCCGTGCGGCCGATCCGCGACGAGATCCGGGGACGGGTGGAGGCGCTGCTGCGCGAGCTGGGCGTCGAACCCGTCACGAGCGCCTCCTGAGGGTCCGGGTGCGTGGGGTCGACTTCGCCGCAGGGCCGTAGCCTCGTGGCCGTGACTCCTCGCTGGCCCGTCGTCCTCTTCGACTTCGACGGCACCCTTGCCGACACCATCCCCCTGATCGTCGCGTCCTACCACCACGCGCTCGGGTCGGTCCTCGGCGAGGAGGCCGCCGAGGACGAGGTCCGGTCGTGGATCGGACGTCCCCTCCAGCCCGTGCTCGAGGAGCGCTACCCCGGTCGCGGCGCCGAGCTCACCGACGTCTACCGCGAGTGGAACCTCGCCAACCACGATGAGCTGATCCGCACCGTCGACGGCGTCCCCGAGCTCCTCGACGACCTGCATGCCGCGGGCGCCCGGACGGGCGTCGTCTCCTCCAAGAAGGGCGACACGGTGCGCCTCGGCCTGCGTGCCGTGGGCCTGGCCCATCGCATCGATGTCCTTGCAGGACAAGAGGAGACCGAGCTCCACAAACCACACCCTGCACCCCTCCTGTATGCCGCGGCGCAGCTCGGTGCCGCCCCGCGCGACTGCGTCTACGTCGGCGACGCCACGGTGGACGTCGAGGCTGCCCGCGCCGCGGGGATGGGTGCGGTCGCCGTCACCTGGGGCGCCGGCCCCGAGCCGGCGCTCGCCGCGACCCGACCCGATGCGGTGGTGGAGGACGTGGTCGGCCTGAGGGCGGTCCTCTTCGCCCCTGCCCCCGCGTGAGCGGCGCGCCCTAGACTCGCCGCGTGCACGGCTACAGCGACCAGAACCTCGAGGCCCTCGGCGACGCGATCCTCGCCTACTCCGCCGACCGCCTGAAGCTCGACCCGGTGCCCCTCGACGGCCCCCGGACGCTCGCCGAGCTCGACGCCCTGGCCGGTGCCACCATCACCGCCGAGGGCATCGGTGGCATCGAGGCGCTCAAGCTCTTCGAGGAGGACCTGGCCCCGGCCTGCATCTCCACCGACCACCCGCGGTACCTCTCCTTCATCCCGTGTGCGCCGACCGAGGCCGCCGCGATGTTCGACCTCGTCGTCGGGGCGTCGTCGATCTACGGCGGGTCCTGGCTCGAGGGCGCGGGTGCGGTCTACGCCGAGAACCAGGCGCTGCGCTGGATCGCCGACCTGGCCGGCCTCCCGCCGGAGGCGGGTGGTGTCTTCGTCCCGGGCGGGACGATAGGCAACCTGTCCGCGCTGGTCGCCGCGCGGCATACCGCCCGCACCAACGCGGCCCTGGAGGGCAGGACCGGAGCGGGCGCCCGACCCTTCCGCGTCGCCGCGACCCACGGCGCGCACTCCTCGATCCAGTCCGCGTGCGACGTCATGGACGCCGAGTTCGTGGGGGTCGACGTCGACGACATGGGCCGACTGACCGGACCGGCCCTGCGCGAGGTGCTGCTCGCGAACGGCCCCGAGACGTTCTTCGCCGTCGTCGCGACCAGTGGCACCACCAACTTCGGGATCGTCGACGACCTCGCCTCGGTCTCCGAGGTCTGCCGCGAGCTCGGGATCTGGTTCCACGTCGACGGTGCCTACGGTGGCGCCGGGCTGGCCGCGCCGTCGGTGCGCGACCGGTATGTCGGCATCGAGCACTGCGACTCGTTCATCGTCGACCCGCACAAGTGGTTGTTCGCGCCGTTCGACTGCTGCGCGCTGCTCTACCGCGAGCCGGCCCTGGCCCGCGCGGCGCACACCCAGCACGCGTCCTACCTCGACGTCCTCAACGACGCACCCGACTGGAACCCCACCGACTACTCGGTCGGGCTGACCCGTCGAGCCCGGGGCCTGCCGTTCTGGTTCTCGCTGGCGACCCACGGCACGGATGCCTACCGCGACGCCGTGGAGCGCACGCTCGAGGTCACGCGGTTCGCAGCCGACGAGATCGGCCGGCGTGACTACCTCGAGGTCGCCCGCGAACCAGACCTGTCGGTCGTGGTGTTCCGGCGGCTCGGCTGGTCGGCGGCGCAGTACCAGGAGTGGTCGGACCGGCTGCTGGCGGACCAGTTCGCCTTCGTCGTCCCGACCTCGCACGCCGGCGAGACGCTGACCCGGTTCGCGATCGTCAACCCGCGCACCTCCGAGGACGACATCGTCGCCATCCTCGACACCATGGCCTGAGGAAGTCCTTGGAAGTCCTTGGCCCGAGGCGTCGCCACCGCCTGGAGACGGCCTGGCCTGAGGCGTCAGGGCCCTCGTGAGGCGAGTGGGACGGGTGTGACCAGACCCATCACAACTGGGCCGATGGGACTACCCGAGTGGAATGACAAGCGTGTGATTCGCTCCGTATAGTTGCCCTGCACGCACTTGGCAGGGCACGTCTGCGAACCACGAAGGACTGAGTCGAGAGTTGAACGCCGCACACGAGCAGGATCACGTCAGCGCCCCCACGGAGCTGGGTGACCGCGACCGCGAGATCATCGCCTTCGAACGGCAGTGGTGGAAGTACGCCGGAGCCAAGGAGCAGGCGATCCGCGAGCTGTTCGACATGAGCGCCACCCGCTACTACCAGGTGCTCAACGCCCTGATCGACTCCCAGGCCGCCCTCGAGGCCGACCCGATGCTCATCAAGCGACTGCGCCGGTTGCGCGCCTCGCGCCAGCGGGCCCGCAGCGCCCGGCGGTTGGGCATCCAGCTCTGACCGAGCCCCGGTTCACCAACGCCCGTGCAGAAGCGACTGTACGGGCGTTGTTGCGTCCCGGGCCCACCCGCCACCCCGTCCGGAGACACGACGCGCCGCGGCGACGGCGGTTCAGGGCCGGAAACCTCGGCGCGGCGTGTCCTCGGTATGCCGCGCGCGAACCGGTGTCCCCGGCCCGCTCCCGCGTGGTTGACTTCGCGGGTGGGCGAAGTGCGAACCCGGCTGGCAGGTCCCGACGACGCGCTCGTCGTGGCAGCACTCACGCTGCAGTGCGCGCGCCACCGGGGTGGTCAGGGTGAGCCCGGCTTCCTCGACCGCTACGCCCGGGCCTGGCTGGCCTCCTGCAACGCCCACCCGGTCTGGATAGCCGAGGCCGGGGACGAGCACGCAGGCTACCTCCAGGCGGCAGTCGTGGAGCCGCTGCCGTGGCCGGGACGCCCGGCAGGAGCGGGAGCCGACCTCGTGGTCGACACCTTCTTCGTCCGACCTGAGCACCGGGGCATCGGCGCGGGCGAGGTGCTGCTGCGAGCCGCCGTGCAGTGGGCGCGGGACGCCGGCTTCCGACAGGTCCTGGTGTCCGCGGGGACCCACACCACGGCGATGGTCGAGCGGGTGGGGTTCGTGGCCGACGCCCGGGCCCACCGCCTGGAGCTGTGATGGGGGCCGCCCTGCGGATCGGGTCGATCGTCGTCAACGTCAGCGACGTGCCCAGGGCGATGGCCTTCTGGGCCGCGGTGCTCGACTACGAACCGCGTTACGAGCCGGAGCCCGACTGGGTCATCCTCCAGCCCCGCGACGGGGCCGGTCCCAACCTCTCGCTCAACCTCGGGGAGTCCAGACCCGAGGCCTTCCCGCACGTCCACCTCGACCTCTACGCCCCCGACCAGGCCCACGAGGTGGAGCGGCTCGTCGGTCTCGGGGCGCGACGCGTGGAGGACTGGCCCTACCCCGAGGAGGAGCACGACTTCGTCGTCCTCGAGGACCCCGACGGCAACAGGTTCTGCGTCATCGACGCGAGCCCGGAATGATCCGCCCCGGGCCGACCAACTCCCTCACCGACGTCGCGGGGATTCGCGTAGGGCACGCCACTCGGCGCGAGGCCGGCTGGCTCACCGGCACCACGGTCGTCCTCGCCCCGGACGCGGGGGCGGTGGCCGGGGTCGACGTCCGGGGTGGTGCGCCGGGCACGCGCGAGACCGACCTGCTCGACCCGCGGAACCTCGTCGACCGCGTCAACGCCGTGGTGCTGGCCGGGGGGAGCGCGTTCGGCCTGGCGGCCGCCGACGGAGTGGTCCAGAGCCTGTATGCCGCGGGGCTGGGGTGGCCGATGGGCGAACCCGGCGAGGTGGTCCCGATCGTGCCGGCAGCCGTCCTCTTCGACCTGGGCCGTGGAGGCGATTTCAGGCACGCGCCGACCGCCCTCGACGGTGCGGACGCCGTGGCGGCCGCCACTGCCGGCCCGGTGCTGCAGGGCTGTGTCGGCGCCGGCACCGGGGCGAGGTCGGGCGGCCTCAAGGGTGCGGTGGGGTCGGCGAGCGCAGTCCTCGACGACGGCACCACTGTCGCGGCCCTCGTCGTCGTCAACTCGTTCGGCGCCCCGTACGACGAGCTGACCGGCGAGCTGCTGGCCCGGCGGCATGGTCTGGGTGACGAGTTCGCGGACGTCGCACTGCCGGCCGCCCACGAGCTCGCCGTGGCCCGCGAACGTGCGGCCGCGGCATACCCAGGCGAGCCGTTGCGTCCCGGGATGGCGACCACGATCGGCGTCATCGCCACCGACGCCACCCTCACCAAGGCACAGTGCCAGAAGGTCAGCGGGCTGGGTCACGACGGACTTGCCCGCGCGGTCAACCCGGTGCACACGCTGCTGGACGGCGACACGTTGTTCACCCTGGCGACAGGCGAGCGGCCGGTGCCCGAGCTGGCTGAGCTGCACGCCTTCATGGTGGCCGCCGGGGAGTGCGTGACCAGGGCTGTGGGACACGCCGTGCTGGCCGCCGAGTCGGTCGCCAACGGGACGGTCGACCTCCGCTCCTACCGTGACGCCTTCCCGTCGGCTGTCAGGATGGGGTGATGGAACCCGACTGGAGCACACCCGAGGGACTCGCCGCGATCAAGGATGCGCTCGCCGCCACGATCGACGGGTGGGAGCCACCTGTGGCGTATGCCGTGGGCATCAGCTCCGCGTCGTCGTCGCCTGAGCTGGAGTTCCCGCACGTCAACGCCCCCGGCGGGAGGCATGCCCTGCCAGCCGTCATCCTGGCCAAGCTGCTCGGCCATGCCAGCGGGTCGCAGACCTATGAGCTGTCCTTGCCCCAGCTGGAGGCGGCAGTGGAGACGCTGCGCCCCGCCGAGGCCTGCACGACGCTCGAGCACCCCAACCTCGCCGCCTGGCGGACCGTCCTGGCCGACCTCGACGCCAACCCGGCCCGGACGGCCTACGCGGTCTTCGTGGGCGACCTCGACGACCCGGTCGAGTCGGAGGCCGACGCGACCCTGCGCACCCTCCTCTGACCCCTGCTCAGCCGGCCTCCCACGCCGCACCCCTGGTGACGTCGCGGTCGCCGGGGTCGGCCAGCCAGGCCTCGGGCTCGTCGTGCTCGAGGCCCTCGGCGCGCCACAGGTCGCCCAGGGTGCGCACCCACCGGTCGCCCTGCCGCACCTCGATGAAGGCGCCGCTCACCAGCCCCCACACCGAGTCGTCGATCTCCTCGAGCAGCGGGTCGGAACCGTCGTCGCAGGCGTCGCAGCCGCAGGCGGGGATGACGGCGACCGCCGTCGCCGGGTTGCCGGCGCCGATGACCACTCCTGCCTCGAGGCAGTCGTCGATCCGGCTGTGGATCGCCACGAGCGAAAGGGCGCCAGGGCGGACAGGGTCGAGTCTCTCGGTGCGGGTTGCGAACACCGAAGGCTTCTCGCGCCACGCGGAGTCCACGTCGCGGAGCCGGTGGCACAGACCCTGGGCCTCGAGCACCTGCGCCCAGGCCTCGAACCGTGCGCCCAGCAGCCGGTACTTCGCCGGGTCCAGGATGCGCGAGTACTCCTCCTCGTGCGGAGCGGTGCCCGTGGGCCGAGGGTTCGGCCAGGGGCGGAGGCCGCGAGAGGTCGCGGCGAAAGCCGTCTCCACCGCGTCCGTCAGCGCCGTCCGGTCCATGCCTCGACGGTAGGCCGTGTGGTCGCGGCCTCGCACCGGAGTTTCCGCGCCCCGCGCCCGGTCCCAGGCGGGCCCAGCCCCGCGCCCGGTCCCCAGGCGAGCCCTAGACCTCTACGTCCATGGAGTCGAAGGCGAGCTCGACCGTCTCGAGGACGATGTCGCTGGAGGCGGCATCCAGCGGGCTCAGCCGGTAGACGGCCGGGAAGGCGTTGCGGAACCTCCAGGTCAGGACGAGCTGACCGGTCCCGTCAAGCAGCTTGACGGCGACGTTGCGGTCCACGGTGGGGTCGCCGTTGCGCGCGGCCTCCCACCAGTTCCAGAGGTCGAGGTTCGCGGTCAGGCCCCGGCTCAGGACCAGGTGCGAGTAGCTCGCCAGTCCGGGCTGCTTGCGCGGTTCGTTGGCCTTGTCGTTGCCCGACCGGTAGGCGATCTCGTCCAGCAGGGCCACCGGGAGGTCGACGCGGGAGAAGGACGCATCGTCCTCGCCGGCGAAGTCGACGATGAAGTTCGAGCCCTCGAACGGGTCGGGGTGCGCAGCCATGAGCCGAGCGTCCCACCGCGAGACCCCACGGGGAACCCCACGGCTCGGACCCGGGCCCGCGGCTTCT
Organism: Pedococcus sp. P2_E5; assembly: GCF_056403895.1. Classification (NCBI taxonomy): domain Bacteria; kingdom Bacillati; phylum Actinomycetota; class Actinomycetes; order Micrococcales; family Intrasporangiaceae; genus Pedococcus; species Pedococcus sp. P2_E5. The sequence goes on along the minus strand of NZ_JBFUEP010000029.1, from coordinate 46,166 downwards.
GGCCACTCATGCCGGACGAGGACCGCGAATCGGGGTCGGGACGCGGCACCGGTGGCCAGAAGTCGTCAGCGTGCAGGACTTCTGGCCACTCATGCCGGACGAGGACCGCGAATCGGGGTCGGGACGCGGCACCGGTGGCCAGAAGTCGCCAGCGTGCAGGACTTCTGGCCACTCATGCCGGACGAGGACCGCGAATCGGCGTCGGGACGCGGCACCGGTGGCCAGAAGTCGGGGACGGGGGAAGGCGGGTGGGGCTCCGGCCTGCAGCCGCGAGCCCCGGACCCGTTTGCACTCTCCCCCTGAGAGTGCCAATAATGGCGTTAGCACTCTCACCATGAGAGTGACAATCCAGGCCAGTCCAGGGCGAGGTCCGGGGACCGCGGCGACGTGAGCCGCGCAAGCCGGGCCGTCCGTCGCGGGCGCCCGCTGGCCATCGTTTACGTTTCGCGTGGGAGGAACCACCCGAATGGCCAAGATCATCGCTTTCGATGAAGAGGCTCGCCGCGGTCTCGAGCGGGGAATGAACATTCTCGCCGATGCCGTCCGCGTGACCCTCGGTCCGAAGGGCCGCAACGTCGTCCTCGAGAAGAAGTGGGGAGCCCCCACGATCACCAACGATGGTGTGTCCATCGCCAAGGAGATCGAGCTCGACGACCCGTACGAGAAGATCGGCGCAGAGCTGGTCAAGGAAGTTGCCAAGAAGACGGATGACGTCGCTGGCGACGGCACGACCACGGCCACCGTTCTCGCCCAGGCCCTCGTCAAGGAGGGTCTGCGCAACGTCGCGGCAGGCGCCAACCCGATGGCCCTCAAGCGTGGCATCGAGAAGGCCGTCGAGGCCGTCTCCGCCCAGCTGCTCGAGATGGCCAAGGACGTCGAGACCAAGGAGCAGATTGCTTCGACGGCCTCGATCTCCGCTGCTGACCCCCTGATCGGCGAGATGATCGCCGAGGCCATGGACAAGGTCGGCAAGGAAGGCGTCATCACCGTCGAGGAGTCCAACACCTTCGGTCTCGAGCTCGAGCTCACCGAGGGCATGCGCTTCGACAAGGGCTACATCAGCCACTACTTCGTCACCGACACCGAGCGCATGGAAGCGGTCCTCGAGGACGCCTACGTCCTCGTGGTCAACTCCAAGATCTCCGGCATCAAGGACCTGCTGCCCCTCCTCGAGAAGGTCATGCAGTCCGGCAAGCCGCTGCTCATCATCTCGGAGGACGTGGACGGCGAGGCCCTGTCGACCCTGGTGGTCAACAAGATCCGCGGCACCTTCAAGTCGGTCGCCGTCAAGGCTCCCGGCTTCGGTGACCGTCGCAAGGCCATGCTGGCCGACATCGCCATCCTCACCGGTGGCCAGGTCATCTCCGAGGAGGTCGGCCTCAAGCTCGACACCGCGGAGCTCGACATGCTCGGCCGCGCTCGCAAGGTCGTCGTCACCAAGGACGAGACGACCATCGTCGAGGGTGCTGGCGACGCCGACCAGATCCAGGGTCGCGTCAACCAGATCCGCGCCGAGATCGACAAGTCGGACAGCGACTACGACCGCGAGAAGCTGCAGGAGCGCCTGGCCAAGCTGGCCGGCGGTGTCGCAGTCATCAAGGCCGGTGCCGCGACCGAGGTCGAGCTCAAGGAGCGCAAGCACCGCATCGAGGATGCAGTGCGCAACGCCAAGGCTGCCATCGAGGAGGGGATCGTCGCCGGTGGTGGCGTGGCCCTGCTCCAGGCGACCAAGGCCGCGTTCGAGAAGCTCGAGCTCGAGGGTGACGAGGCCACCGGTGCGAACATCGTTCGCGTCGCAGCCTCCGCTCCGCTCAAGCAGATCGCGATCAACGCCGGTCTCGAGGGCGGCGTCGTGGCAGAGAAGGTCAGCACGCTCGATGCAGGGTGGGGCCTCAACGCCGCCACCGGCGAGTACGTCGACCTCATCGCCGCGGGCATCATCGACCCGGCGAAGGTGACGCGTTCCGCGCTGCAGAACGCCGCGTCGATCGCCGCGCTGTTCCTCACCACCGAGGCCGTCATCGCCGACAAGCCCGAGAAGGCTCCCGCGATGGCCCCCGGTGGCGACGAGATGGGTGGCATGGGCTTCTGACGGAGCCCAGCAACCCGGCATACGCCGCAACGCCTGAAGGGCGGTCCACCGAGAGGTGGGCCGCCCTTCGGCCATCCCCCGAGAGGCTGCGCCGCCTCAGGCACGTCCGGGCGGAGCAGGAAATTCGATGCAGTGCCCCACGCAGGGGGTATGCCGTGTAGAACGGTCCCGTGCCGACTCACCTCCCCGCGGGGCCCCTGACCCTGGGGCCGCTGCTCCGCTACATCGGCGAGACGTCGGCGAYGGTCTGGGTCCAGACCCGTGGCTCGGCCGTGGTGCAGGTGCGGGCGTTCGACCGGGAGTGGTCGGCGCCCACCTTCGGAGCGCACGGGCGGCACTACGCCCTCGTCGTCGTCGACGGCCTGGAGCCGGGTGCCACCGGCGACTACGCCGTCGACATCGACGGTGACCAGGTGTGGCCGCCGGTCGATCCCGACCACCCTGACCTCCCAGCCAGCAGGATCCGGACCCTGCTGCGCAGCGAACCCACCCGACTGGCCTTCGGGTCGTGCCGCACGACCGTCCCGCACGACGCCGAGGGAAACGCCAGCAACGGCGTGGACGCCCTCCGCGCGTACGCGTACCACCTGAGCCGACCCGAGCGGGACGAGCAGGACTGGCCCCACCTCGTCTGCTTCCTCGGCGACCAGGTGTACGCCGACGAGACCAGTGAGGAGATGCAGGAGTTCATCGCCTCGCGGCGCAGCCTCGACGAGCCACCCGGCGAGGAGCTGAAGGACTTCGAGGAGTACTCCCACCTGTACTTCCTGGCCTGGAGCGACCCGCTGAACCGCTGGCTGCTCTCGACGCTGCCCAGCGCGATGATCTTCGACGACCACGACATCCGCGACGACTGGAACACCTCGCAGAGCTGGAAGCGCGAGATCAACCAGACGTCCTGGTGGCACGAGCGGATCGTCGGTGGGCTCTCCTCGTACTGGGTCTACCAGCACGTCGGCAACCTCTCGCCCGAGGAGCTGGCGCAGGACGAGGTGTGGCAGCTGATCGTCGCGCACGCGCAGGGCGGTTCGACCGACGAGCTCGACCTGACCCGCGTGCTCGACGACCTGGCCGAACGCGTCGACCGCCAGCCCGAGACCTACCGCTGGAGCTACGCCCGAGACCTGGGGGAGTCCCGGCTCGTGGTCGTGGACTCTCGCGCGGCCCGCGTCCTGGAGCCCGAACAGCGCTCGATCCTCGACGACTACGAGCTGGCGTGGCTGGACGGCCAGCTGCGCGGCGACGTCGACCACCTCTTCATCGGCACRTCGCTGCCGTTCTTCATCGCGCAGGGCATCCACGACCTCGAGGCGATCAACGAGGCGATGGCCACCGGGGCCTGGGGGCCGCGCGTCGCCAAGTGGGGCGAGAAGATGCGCCGCGCCGTCGACCTCGAGCACTGGGCGGCGTTCCAGGACGGCTTCGCCGCCGTGCTCGCCATGGTCGTGGAGGTCGCCAGCGGCAAGCGGGGCCAGCGGCCCGGCACCATCACGTTCCTTTCGGGTGACGTGCACAACTCCTACGTCACACAGATCCCCCCGGAGCAGCTCCCGGCCGGCAGCAGTGCGATCCTGCAGGCCGTCTGCTCACCGATCCGCAACCCCCTGCCCCGACAGGTCCGCATCGCCCAGGCGTTCCTGGGCAAGGGCCTCGCCCGGCCACTGGCCTTCCTGGTGAACCGCACCGACAAGGTGCCCAACGCGCCCTACCGGTGGGACGTCACCGATGGTCCGTGGTTCGACAACAACCTGGCCACGCTCGAGGTTCGAGGACGTGGCCTGGTGATCCGCTGGGAGGCGGGGGAGGTCAGGGGCGACCGCTTCGACGCGCCCGATCTGCGCCAAGTTGCCCGGGTTGTCGTGCACTGACCCCGGGTGTCCGATGGGTCCGTCGGATCAGGGTCTCAGGGTCGACTCAGGGGCGGGTGGGGGTGCAACCTGAGGGTGCAGGATGAGGGGAATCTCTAGCGTTGGCACCGTGAGAACTGACGCCGTGAGAACAGACCTGTGAAAACCACTGCCATGACTTCGGGAGCACCGATGACCGCCACGCCCTCCACCTCCGCAACCTCGACGACGGACAAACCGCCCTCGGCGACCCCGGCCGCCCGGGTCGTGGACCTGCACAAGGTCTACGGCAAGGGGGAGGCGCAGGTCCGCGCCCTCGACGGCGTCAGCATCGACATCGCCCGCGGGGAGTTCACCGCGATCATGGGCCCCTCGGGCTCGGGCAAGTCGACGATGATGCACTGCGCGGCCGGCCTCGACGCGGTGACCTCGGGTGAGGTCTACATCGGGGACGTCGACATCACCCGGCTCAAGGACAAGGCGTTGACCCTGCTGCGTCGCGACCGGATCGGGTTCGTCTTCCAGGCCTTCAACCTCATCCCCACGCTCAACGCGGAGGAGAACATCCTGCTGCCCTTGGCCATCGCAGGGCGCACGCCGGACCCGGCCTGGTTCGACACCGTGATCGACACCGTCGGCCTGCGTGACCGGCTCAGCCACCGCCCGAGCGAGCTCTCCGGCGGCCAGCAGCAGCGCGTCGCCTGCGCCCGCGCGCTCGTCAGCAAGCCCGAGATCGTCTTCGCCGACGAGCCGACCGGCAACCTCGACTCGACGTCGGGGGCCGAGGTGCTGGGGTTCCTGCGCCGCAGCGTCGACGAGTTCGACCAGACCATCGTCATGGTCACCCACGACGCCAACGCTGCCGCCCACACCGACCGCGTGGTCTTCCTCGCGGACGGCAAGGTCGTCGACGAGATGCGTGAGCCCACTGCCGAGAAGATCCTCGAGCGGATGGCGCACCTCTCCGCGCAGGCCGGCGCCTGACATGTTGCGTGCCAGCTGGAAGAGCCTGATGGGCCGCAAGCTGCGGCTGTTCATGAGTGCCTTCGCCATCATCCTCGGCGTCTCGTTCGTCTCGGGATCGCTGATCTTCACCGACACGCTCGGGAAGGCGTTCAGCGGGATCGTCGACACCGTCGGCGATGTCGTCGTGCGTCCCGACAGCGTGAGCGGCGACTTCGACAGCGCCCCCTCGTCGGCCACCATGCCGGGGGCCATGGTTCGCGACCTCGCGTCGGTGCCCGGCGTGGCCCGCGCCGACGGCAACGTCACCGACCCGACCACCTTCGTCGTGTCCACCAAGGGCAAGCTCATCGGCGGCCAGGGAGCCCCGGGACTGGGCCTGTCGTGGAACGACGCGCCGACGGCGGCGGGTGAGCCCCCGGCATACATCAAGCAGGGGCGCTCGCCCCACCAGAAGGGCGAGGTCGTCCTCGACGCCGGCACCGCGGAGCGAGCCGGCTACAGAATCGGTGACGAGGTCACGCTGGCCACCAGCAGCCCCACGCCGATCGTGCGCGCCACCCTCGTGGGTCTCGCCGAGTTCAAGTCCGGTCTCGTGGGCGCGACCCTCACCTTCTTCGACACCAAGACGGCCCAGGAGCTGTACCTCGGCGGCAGGGACGAGTACACCGACGCGTGGGTGACGGCCAAGGACGGCGTCAGCCAGGAGGACCTCGCCAAGGCGGTCCAGGCCAAGCTGCCCGCTGGCTACGAGGCCGTCACCGGCAAGGCCGTGGCCAAGGAGTCGCAGAACTCGATCAACCAGGCCCTGTCGTTCATCAACACGTTCCTGCTGGTCTTCGCCGGGATCGCGCTGTTCGTCGGGTCGTTCCTCATCGTCAACACGTTCTCGATCCTGGTCGCCCAGCGCAGCCGCGAGCTCGCGCTGTTCCGCGCCCTGGGTGCGGCCCGCAAGCAGGTGACGCGCTCGGTGCTCTTCGAGGCCTTCGTCGTCGGCCTCGTCGGTGCGACGCTGGGTCTGGGCCTCGGGTTCGTCCTGGCCCTGGGCATCAAGGCGCTGTTCGCGCAGTTCGGGCTGGACCTCAGTGGGTCGCCTCTCGTCTTCGAGTGGACCACCGCCATGTGGTCGTATGCCGTGGGGCTGCTCGTGACGATGATCGCCGCCTACCTGCCCGCGCGCCGCGCCGGCAAGATGCCGTCGGTGGTGGCGATGCGCGACGACGTGGCCCTCCCCGAGTCGGCGCTGCGCTGGCGCCTGCTGGTGGGCACCGTGCTCATGGTCGGTGGGCTCGTGGCCGGCTACCTCGGTGCCTTCACCGACATCGACCACTCGGCGCTGTACGTCGGTGGTGGCGTGTTCGGCCTGCTGCTCGGGGTGGCGCTGACCAGTCCGGTGATCGGTCGTCCGGTGATCGCGGCCTGTGGCTTCGTCTACCGACGTCTCTTCCGCACGGTCGGGGTGATGGCCGAGCAGAACGCCATCCGCAACCCACGTCGCACCGCGGCCACGGCCTCGGCCCTGATGATCGGCCTGACCCTGGTGTCGATGATGTCGGTGTTCGGGGCGTCGGCCAAGGCGAGCGTCGACAAGTCGATCGCGCAGAACTTCGTCGCCGACTACGTCGTGTCCAACGCGATCGGTCAGCCGTTCTCGTCGACCATCACGGCCGACGTGGCCAAGGTCCCGGGCGTCGAGGTGGCCACCCCGGTGCGCTACACCGTGTTCAAGAAGGGCGGGGACAGCCAGTTCGCCGCCGCGGTCGACCCGGCGACGTTCGCCCGGGCCGTGCCGATCGAGGTCCTGGAGGGCAAGCTGTCCGGCCTCACCGGAAACACGGTCATGCTCACCGACAAGTCCGCCAAGGAGCTGGGCCTCGGTCTCGGCGACACGGTCAAGGCCTCGATCGCCGCCGGCAAGGAAGGCACCTACACCGTCGCCGCGATCTACAGGTCGATGGAGGCCATGGACATCCCGGTGCTGACCTCGATCGCGACCGCCACCGCGAACGGACGGCCTGAGCAGGACAGCCTCACGTTCGTCGTGCGTCAGCCGGGGGCCGACAAGGCGGCCATCGAGGCGGGCATCGACAAGGTCATCGCCGACCTGCCCACCGTCACCCTCAAGGACCAGGACGCGTTCGCCGCGGAGCAGCGCAAGCCGATCGACCAGCTGCTCTACATGATCTACGCGCTGCTCGGCCTGGCCGTCGTCATCGCGGTCCTGGGCATCGTCAACACCCTGGCGCTGTCGGTGATCGAGCGGACCCGCGAGATCGGGCTGCTGCGGGCCGTCGGCCTCAGCCGCCGCCAGCTGCGGACCATGCTGCGGCTGGAGTCGGTCGCGATCGCCCTGCTGGGAGCGGTGCTGGGGGTGGTCCTGGGCCTCGGCGCCGGCTGGGGTCTGCAGCGCTCGCTGGCCGACGACGGCATCGACGTGCTGGCGATCCCTGTGCCGCAGCTGGCGATCTTCGTGGTGCTGGCCGGTGTGGTGGGCGTGCTCGCAGCACTCTGGCCCGGGCGGCGCGCCTCGCGGCTCGACGTGCTCAAGGCCATCACCACGGAGTGACCGAGGCATCGGCGTCGAGGTGACGCGTGGCCCGGACCCACCTGCGGTCCGGGCCACGCGACGTCAGCTGAACATGCGCAGCGTCTGCGCCTCGGTCTCGGCGTAGTGCGCTCCGGCGGCGGCCAGCACACCGCCGATCGAGTCGAGCGAGGCCCGCACCTGCTTCTGGGTGCCCTGCCACTCGGCGACGAGCGACTGGAAGCGCGCGGAGGCGGTGCCCGTCCACGCTCCCTGGAGCCCGTTGAGCCGCGCCATCATCGCGGTGACCTGGCTGTCGATCTCGCTGGAGATGCGGGCGATGTCGCCCGACGCGGCGTGGATCCGCTCGGTGTCCACCGTGAACTGTGCCGACATGGTTGTCCTCCTGACCCCTGCGGTGCCCCCATGACATCCGCCTGTGGCGAGGCTAGGCACCTCCCCGGCGTCGTCCCCGGGTTATCCACAGGGCCGACCGGCCGGAGCGGTAGCGTCAGCCGGGTGACGATCTGGATCGACCCGCCTGCATGGCCCGCGCACGGGCGCCTGTGGTCCCACCTCGTCAGCGACACGTCGTACGACGAGCTGCACGATTTCGCTGCAGCCCAAGGGATTCCGCGCCGCGGCTTCGAGGGTGACCACTACGACGTGCCCCAGGAGAGCTATGCCGCGCTCGTCGCGGCAGGTGCCGCCCCCGTCGACGGCCGCGAGGTGGTGCGGATCCTGCAGCGCAGCGGACTGCGGATCCAGAAGCGCAAGCACGAGCGCGTCGTGCAGGCCGTGCCCGGGGCGCCTTGGCTGCCACCGGGCTCACGGGCCGACGTGATCGCCTCCCGTCAGGACGCGCCGCCGGCCAACACGGTTCTTGTGCGGCTGGCCCTGGTGCGCGGGCCCGACCTGCTCGTCGTCGAACGACCGGACGGCGGCTGGGACCTTCCCACCCGAGCGGTGGGCGACCACGAACCGGGCGAGACGATGGCCGCGCTGGTCGACGACCTGATGGGCTCGCCCACGACCGTGTCGCCGACTCTGCTGGGCTACGTCCGCAACACCGTTCCGACACCCGACGCCGACTATCCGTGGCCGGTCCCCAAGGCCTGCTTCGCCGTCTACAGCGACCGCCTCGCCCCGGCGGAGGAGGCCGGCCACGGCACCTGGCTGGAGCCCGATCGCGCAGAAACCGCACTGTCGCAACGCCATTGGTGGCCATTGATCGAGTACCTGCAGCACCTGGAACGCCGACGATGAGCCGAACGGTGCTGGCCCGGCTGCGGGACGTGCCCTTCGCCGACGGTTCGGTGGCCCACGTCGAGCTCGTGCGCTCCGACGACCTGGCGCCGGAGTCGGAGGTCTTCGCAGCGATGGTGGTGCTCCAGGATGCCGACGGCAGGTATGCCGTGGTCTTCAGTCCGCGACGCGGCGAGTGGGGGCCTCCCGGTGGTGCCCGCGAGCCGGGCGAGACGGTGCTCGAGTGCGTGTTGCGCGAGGTCCGCGAGGAGACCGGCCTCGTGCTGTCGAGTGAGGACCTGGTGCCCTGGGGGCAGGAACGGTTCGAGCCGCAGTCACCGGGACGGTGGCCGGCAGAGGGTGGTGCGATGCAGCTCTACCGAGCCCGCATCCGCTCGGCGGCACCGGAGCTGACCGCCACCGAGGACGACGCGGTCGACCCGCAGTGGGTCAGCGGGGAGGAGTTCCGCAGGCGCTCCGGCGAGCGCTTCTGGTGGCCGCTCATCGAGGACGCGCCGCCGTCAGGGTCTCCAGCTCGGCCGCCAGGTTGAGCCGCGCGGCGTCCTCCCAGTTGTCCCGGGCGAAGGTCGTCGCGTAGATCGACTCGCGGTCGATGAAGGGCCGCAGGATCGCCGCCCGGGCTGACGCGAACACGTCGTCGGGCACGGCGGCATACTCCTGGCGCACCTGGACGGTGTACTCGTCGTAGCGGGCACGCGGGGCGCTGAGGATCCACAGGTCTGCGTCGTGGAAGGCGGCGGGCAGGCCCTCGTGGGCCAGCTCGTGGGTCTGCGTGGCAAGGACGAGGTCGCGCACGACCTCGATGTCGTCCTGCGCGAAGCCGAGCGCGCTGAGGTCGCGGACGGCGAGCTCGGCGCTGTGGATCTCGTTGTCACCGGGGGCCGTCGTGGGGTCGTAGACCGCATCGTGGAACCACCCGGCCAGCCGCCCCAGTGCCGCCTCGCGCGCGGAGATGACGTGGGCGCGCTCGAGGTCCTCGAGCGCCCAGAACAGCTCCACGAGGTGTCGCGTCGTGTGGTAGCTGCGGTGCTCCTCGTCGAGCCTGCGCACCAGGTCGGACCCGATCGCCAGGACGGCGTCCGAGTGCGCTCCCGGAGCGAGCTCGGCGACGTCGAGCTTCCACCACGTGATGAGGGCCGGCACGGGGCGAGTCTGACAGAGCCCCGGGCCGCGGAGGGCGCAGTCGCCGCGACGACGCGCCAGGACCCCCGACGCTAGGGCCGTTGGGCGAGCTCGGCAGGCAGCGGCTGGGCGTGGACGACGGTGAGGGCCGAGACCGCTCGGGTCAGCACGACGTAGAGCCGCCGCAGCCCGGTGCGCTGGTCGGGCTCGGCGGCGGCGATGGCAGCCGGCTCGACGACGACCACCCGGTCGAACTCGAGGCCCTTGGCGACCGTGGCCGGCACGACGTCGACCTGGTGGTCGATGTCGCCGTGGTCCTGTCCGAGCACGCCGTGGTCGATCCCTCGGTGGGTCAGGGCCTTGGACACCTCGGCCACCAGGTCGTCGGGGGCGATGACACCGATCGACCCCGGCTCGGCGAGCTCGCCGGCCACGACGTCCGCGGTGCGCGCCAGGAGGTCGCCGGAGCTCACGGCGACGAGGTCGAGTCGACCCCGGTTGTCGCGGACCGACACGGGTGCGCCCAGGCCGGGCGCCATGTGGGGGAGCAGCTGGGCGGCGTACTCGATGACGCTGGCCGGGACACGGAAACCCCGGTCGAGGACCTCGACATGGCTGCCCGGCTTGCCCAGGTGGTGCAGTGAGGACTCCCACGAGTCGGTGGCCCACGGCGTCGTCCCCTGGGCGATGTCACCCAGCACGGTCGCCGCACCGGTGGAGCACCGGCGGCCGACGGCGCGCAGCTGCATGGGGGACAGGTCCTGCGCCTCGTCGAGGACGACGTGCCCCAACGACGGCGTGCGGGCGATGTGGTCGCCGAGCTCGTCGAGCAGCACGGTGTCGGGCCGCGACCAGCGGACCGTGCCCTTGGAGCGAGCCGGGTCGTCCCACAGCAGGATCCGGCGCTCGTCGTCGGTCAGGAGCTCCTGCGAGTGACGCGCGAGGACATCGGGGTCGGACAGCAGCGAGAACAGCACGGCCTTCGCGTCGAGCGCCGGCCACAGGGCCGCGACGTACTTCTTCACGATCGCGCTGCGGGCCACCTGGTCCTGCACGCGGTCGTCGGGTGAGTCGCCCGCGCCCTCCATCTGCAGGAGGACCGCGTGGGCAAGTCGCTGGGGCAGCATCTGGCGCGCCGCGTCATAGCGAACGCCCCTCGCCTTCAGCTCGTCCAGGATCTCGTTGACCTCGTATGCCGGCACGCGCCACTTGCGCACGCCTCGGGGCACCACGAGGGGTTCGGTCGCGCGCTGCACCGCCGACCACACGGCATACCGAAGCACGTCGGCGAGGCGCGCATCGCCTTTGAGGACAGCGGTTTCGGTGCTGTCGGTGCCACGGACCGGCACGGACGCGACGAGTTCCTCGATCGTGGTGTGGCCGACGGCCACCTCCCCGAGGGCCGGGAGAACGGCGCCGATGTGTTCGAGGAAGGCCCGGTTCGGGCCGATGACGAGGACCCCGGACCGGGCGAGGCGGTCGCGGAAGGCGTAGAGCAGCCAGGCGGCTCGGTGCAGGCCCACGGCGGTCTTGCCGGTGCCCGGTGCCCCCTGGACGCAGATCGTCTGGTCGGCGCCCGCGCGGACGATCTCGTCCTGCTCGGGCTGGATGGTGGCGACGATGTCGCGCATCGGCCCGACGCGGGGCCGCTCGATCTCCTCGGCCAGGATCTGGCTGCGGACGTCGTGCTCGGCCCGGTCCTGGAGGTGCTCGTCCTCGTAGGCCGTGATCGCGCCGTGGTCCAGCCCGAACCGGCGCCGGAGCACCACCCCCATCGGCTCGGTCCGCGAGGCGCGGTAGAACGCCGTCGACATGCCGGCTCGCCAGTCGATGACCAGCGGGTCGCCGGCCGAGTCCGCGACGTGGCGACGCCCGATGTACCAGCGTTCGTCGGTGTCGGTGTCGATGCGGCCGAAGAAGAGCGTGGTCGACGGGTCGTCCTGGAGCGAGGCGGCACGCAGGTGCAGCGTGCGGGCGAGGTGCTCGGCGGAGATCGGGTCGTGCGCCTGGATCTTCAGCGAGAGGGTCTGCTCGCGCATCCGGGTGAGGGCTTCGCGCGCGGCGACGAGGTAGTCCTGCTCGCGCGTGAGTTCGGGGGCGGGAGCGGTTGCAGACACAAGGGTCTACCTTGCCACCGAGCGACCCCCGCGTCGAACGGTTTTGTCGCGAACCGCCGCCGAACGATCAGCTCGGCGAGGGGCGCGAGGTCGTGAGCACGGCCTGCACCAAGTGTTGGGCGAGCTGGTCGTTCGCCGGTCATCGATGGCGGCGCAGGGCCGGGCGCTCTCGGAAAGGAGACGAGGCGCCCAGCCCGGCCGGGGGAGGACCGGCGGTCAGTTGGTCGCTGCCGCCTTGGCCACGAGGGTCGCGGTGAGGTTGAGCTGCTTGCCGTTGCGCAGCACGGTCAGGGTCACCTTGTCGCCGACGGCGCGTTCGCGGATGTTGGCCACCAGCGACAGGGCCGAGTCGACCCGCTCGGAGTCGACGGCGATGACCACGTCGCCCTTCTGGAGGCCGGCGTCGGTGGCCGGGGTGTTGGCCGCGATCGCGGTGATCTCGGCGCCGGCGCGCTGGCTGGTGCCGTCGGAGGCCGTGCCGTCCCCGAGGCTGACCCCGAGGAAGGCGTGCTCGGCCTTGCCGGAGGAGATGAGCTGCGACGCGATGCTCTTGGCCTCGTTGGCCGGGATGGCGAACCCGATGCCGATGCTTCCGCTCTGGCTGCTGCTCGACGAGCCGAGGCTGGCGATGGCGGAGTTGATGCCGATCAGCTGGCCTGAAGCGTTGACGAGCGCGCCACCGGAGTTGCCGGGGTTGATGGCCGCGGAGGTCTGGATCGCGTTGGTCACGACGGAGTTGCCGTCGCTGCTCGTCTGGGGCTGCTGGTCCTGCCCGGGCAGGCTCTGGCCGAACGGGTCCTGCTGCTGGCTGTTGTCCTCGGCGGCTGTGGTGACCGGGCGGTTCAGCGCGCTGACGATCCCGGTGGTGACGGTCCCGGCGAGGCCGAGCGGGTTGCCGATCGCCATGACCGGGTCGCCCACCTTGATGTCGTCGGAGTTGCCGATCGCGATCGGCTTGAGGTCGCTCGGGGCGCTGCTCAGGGTGATGACGGCCAGGTCCGTGCTGGGGTCGGTGCCCGCGACGGTGGCCTTGTAGGTGCGCCCGTCGTTGAGCGTCACCGTGATGCTCGCGCCGGAGCCGGCGCCGCTCACCACGTGGTTGTTGGTGAGGATGTGGCCCTTGGCGTCGATGACGACGCCGGACCCCTGGGCCTCGCTCTGGCCCGACTTCACGGTGATGGCCACGACGCTGGGCGCCACGGCGGCCGCGGTGGCCGTCCAGTTGGGGTTGGTGGCGGAGGCCTGGACCACCGGTCCGGCGTCCGCGCCGCGGCCCAGGGTCGACGTGCTCGCAGCGGAGGAGGTCTGCGAACCGTCGGCCAGCTGGACCGCGGCGTAGGTGCCGCCGCTCGCGAGGAGGGCGGCGAGCGCCGCGACGGCGGTGAGTTCCGTCAGTCGGCGCCGTTTGCCCGGCTGGGCAGGCTCTGCCCCGTCCCGAGTGGGAAAGGATGGGGGCGGCCCAGCCGGAGTCTGTGAGAACGGCGGGTATGCCGGGTGGGCACCCGTCGCGGGGAGGCCCAGGGCCGCGTGGTCGCGCGGGAGCTCCTGGGTCCGGTTGTCAGGTGTCGTGATCTCCTGCGTCTGGCCGAACCAGACCGGGGCCGCCGGCTCGCCCTGGGCAGGAGCGCCCTGCGTCGGCGCGGCCCACAGCTGGTCATCGTGCGATGCCGTCGGCTGCTGGGGAGGCTGGGCGCCGTCACCGGTGGTGTCCGGTCGGGTGTCCGGGTGGATCTGGGTCATGGCGTTCGCGCTCCTTGGTGTGGCTTGGTGACCTGAGTCAACCGGCCCAAGGTCAAGGGGTGCTGGGCGCCGCCTGAGAGTTGCCTGTGGGCAGCTCCACGATGAACGTGGCACCGCCGCCGGGGGTCTGGGCGACGCCGATCCGTCCTTGGTGCGAGTTGACGATGGCGGCGGCGATGGCCAGGCCGAGGCCGTTGCCGCCACCGGTGCCGCGCACCCGGGACGGGTCGGCGCGGTAGAACCGCTCGAAGACCTTGCGTGCCTTGTCGGGATCGACTCCCGGCCCGTGGTCGCGCACTTCCACGACGATGTGCTTGTCGGATTCCCTTGTGCCCACAGCGATTTCGAGAGGTGAGCCACTGGGGGTGTGGTTGAGGGCGTTGGAGACGAGGTTGGCCAGGAGCTGGCGCAGCTTGGCGTCGTCCCCCGGCGCCACCGTCGGACCCAAGGGCCCGGACAGCCCGGAGACGGCGATCTGGCGGGTGGGGTCGATGGCGCGGGCGTCCTGCGCGGCGTCGGCCGCCAGCACCGTCAGGTCGACGGGTGCGAAGCGCAGCGGTCGCTGGTCGTCCAGGCGGGCCAGGACGAGCAGGTCCTCCACCAGGCCGCCCATGCGGGTGGCCTCGCCCTCGATCCGCGTCATCGCGCTGGCCACGTCGGCCGGCTCGCTGACCGCGCCCTGGCGGTAGAGCTCGGCGTAGCCTCGCACGGCCGCGAGCGGGGTGCGCAGCTCGTGCGAGGCATCCGCGACGAACTGTCGCATCCGCTCCTCGGAGGCCTCGCGCGCGGCGAATGACTGCTCGATCTGGGCGAGCATGACGTTGAGCGAGCGGGACAACGAGGTGACCTCGTCCTTCGCGGTCCGGGTGGGGATGCGGCGGGCGAGGTCACCGTCGGCGATCGCCGCCGCCGTGTCCTCGATCTGGCGCAACGGGCGGAAAGCCCGGTGCACGGCATACCAACCTACGAGGCCCATTGCCCCGAGGACGACGAGACCGATGAGCAGCTCGACGAGGATCAGCCGGTTCACCGTGTGGTTGACGCCGTTGAGGGGCACCGCGACGACGAACGTGGCAGACCCTCCGCCGATGCTGCCGGCCACGGCCCGCCACTGGAGCGGGGAGTCGACGGATCCGATCGTGAAGGGCTTGCCCGTGCGGACGCGCGCGTCGGCGAGGGGGAGGGCGCCGACGCGCGGCAGGGCATCGGCCGTGCTGGAACGCACCGTGATCGGGTCTTCGCCGTCGGTCGGCACGAGGACGAAGGCGTAGTTGCTCGGCAGCCTGGCGTTGCTGCTGCCCCGGACGACGGCGGACAGGGCCTGCCGGGCGATCGGCGCCGCCGCGATGCGCAGGTCGGTGTCGATCCGGCTCATCAGGTCACGACGCATCAGCGCTGCCGTGGCGCCGGCGGTGAGCGTCAGTGCGGCGAGCAGCAGGGTCAGCAGCACCGCGACGAGGCGCACCCGCAGCGGGAGGTCCTCCAGGCGCTGCCGGACGCGGTCTCCGGTCGACTCCCTCGCCGGACCGCCGCCGGGAGTCATGGGAAGCGTCCCCGCCGCGGACGCTGGCGTTCCCACTACGCCTCCGGCGGCTTGCGCAGCACGTAGCCGACGCCGCGCTTGGTGTGGATCAGCGGCGGCACACCCTCGAGGTCGATCTTGCGGCGCAGGTAGGAGATGTAGGACTCGACGATGCCGCTCTCGCCGCGGAAGTCGTAGTCCCAGACGTGGTCGAGGATCTGCGCCTTCGACAGGACCCGGTTGGGGTTGAGCATGAGGTAGCGCAGCAGCTTGAACTCGGTGGGGGAGACGTCGATCGAGCGACCACCCCGGCTCACCTCGTGGGAGTCCTCGTCGAGCTCGAGGTCCTCGAAGCGCATCGAGGCCCCCTCGTCCACCTCGCCGCGGGTGCGCCGCAGCACCGCTCGGATCCGGGCGACCACCTCTTCGAGGCTGAACGGCTTGGTGACGTAGTCGTCACCCCCGACGGTCAGCCCCTTGATCTTGTCGTCGACCGAGTCGCGCGCGGTGACGAACACGATGGGCAGCTGGCGACCGGTGTCGCGCAGCTTGCGGGTCACGGTGAAGCCGTCCATGTCCGGGAGCATGACGTCGAGGACGACCAGGTCGGGCTCGTGAACGGTCGCGAGGTGGAGGGCGGTGGCGCCGTCGGCAGCCACGTGCACCTCGAAACCCGCGAAGCGCAGGGAGGTGGCGAGCAGCTCACGGATGTTGGGCTCGTCCTCGACGACGAGGAGGCGCGCCTCGGGTTGCACAGTGGTCACGTCACCCAGTCTCGGGCCTGAGTCTGGGAGTTGTCTGTATGCCGTCTGGACGAGTCAGGCGGTGGCGTCGACGTCGTCGGCGTCGACGATGCGGTAGGCGTAGCCCTGCTCGGCGAGGAAGCGCTGCCGGTGCGCCGCGAACTCGGCGTCGACGGTGTCGCGCGAGACGACGGTGTAGAAGTGCGCTGTGCGGCCGTCTCCCTTGGGGCGCAGCACCCGGCCGAGGCGCTGGGCCTCCTCCTGGCGGGAGCCGAAGGTGCCTGACACCTGGATGGCCACGCTGGCTTCCGGGAGGTCGATCGAGAAGTTCGCGACCTTGGACACGACCAGCAGGTTGATCTCGCCGACGCGGAACGCCTGGAAGAGCTTCTGGCGCTGGGCGACCGGCGTCTCGCCGGTGATGACGTCCGCGTCCAGCCGCTCCGACAGCTCGGCCAGCTGGTCGAGGTACTGGCCGATGACCAGGGTGGGCTCACCCTTGTGCTGGGCCACGATCCGCTCGACGACGGGGTTCTTGACCGGGCTGCACGAGGACAGCCGGTAGCGGTCCTCGGGCTCCGCCACGGCATACGCGAGGCGGTCGGCGTCGGGGAGGGTGACCCGCACCTCCACGCAGTCGGCGGGAGCGATGTAGCCCTGCGCCTCGATGTCCTTCCACGGGGCGTCGTAGCGCTTGGGGCCGATGAGGGAGAACACGTCCGCCTCGCGGCCGTCCTCGCGCACGAGGGTCGCGGTGAGCCCGAGTCGACGACGGGCTTGCAGGTCGGCGGTCATCCGGAAGATCGGCGCGGGGAGGAGGTGCACCTCGTCGTAGATGATCAGGCCCCAGTCGCGGGCGTCGAGCAGGTCGAGGTGGGTGTAGACGCCCTTTCGACGGGTGGTCAGCACCTGGTAGGTCGCGATCGTCACCGGTCGGATCTCCTTGCGGGCACCCGAGTACTCGCCGATCTCCTCGTCGGTGAGGCTGGTGCGCTTGAGCAGCTCGTCGCGCCACTGCCGCGCCGAGACCGTGTTGGTGACCAGGATCAGCGTCGTCGCCTTGGCGACCGCCATGGCTCCCGCCCCGACCAGGGTCTTGCCGGCGCCGCAGGGAAGGACGACCACCCCGGAGCCGCCGTGCCAGAACCCGTCGACCGCCTGCTGCTGGTAGGGCCGCAGCGACCAGTCGGCGTTGTCGAGGTCGATGGCGTGGGCTTCGCCGTCGACATAGCCGGCCTCGTCCTCGGCGGGCCAGCCGACCTTGAGCAGCTCCTGCTTGAGGTGGCCGCGCTCAGAGGGGTGCACGATGACGCGGTCAGCGTCGAGGCGCTCACCGATCAGCGGCTTGATCTTCTTGTGCCGCAACACTTCCTCGAGCACCGGACGGTCGGTGGTGCGCAGCACCAGGCCGTGCTCGGGGTCCTTCTCCAGCGTCAGCCTGCCGTAGCGGTCCATCGTGTCGGCGACGTCGACGAGCAGGGCGTGCGGCACGGCATACCGGCTGAAGGTGATGAGGGCGTTGACCACCTGCTCCGCGTCGTGACCAGCGGCGCGCGCGTTCCACAGGCCCAGCGGGGTCACCCGGTAGGTGTGGATGTGCTCGGGTGCGCGCTCGAGCTCGGCGAACGGGGCGATCGCCCGCCGCGCCTCCTCGGCGCGGGGGTGGTCGACCTCCAGCAGCAGCGTCTTGTCGCTCTGGACGATCAGGGGGCCATCAGGCATGACCTAGTACGACGAGTCGTAGGTCGTGGTGCCACTCGTCACGGCGACCGCGATGACCAGGCCGACGACGATCACGGACAGCACGAGCCCGACGCCGAAGGCGATCCAGCCCCACTTGGTGTACTTGGCCGAGGTGGATGGGTCGTCCTTCTTGGCCGCGGCCATGATGCCGAAGACCAGAGCGACGATGCCGAAGCCGCACCCGAGCGTGGCCAGGCCCGAGACGACGAGGAGGGCGATGGTGTTGCCACTGAGGGACCGCGGTGTGGCATAGGTGGGAGCGCCGTAGCCCGGAGCGCCGTACACAGGGGCGCCGTACGCCGGGGCGCCGTAGGGCGGAGCGCCGGCGGGCGGGGCCCCGTAGGGCGGAGCGCCGGCGTAGCCACCCTGCGCCTGGCCCTGGGTGGGGAACTGCTGACCCGCGTAGGGGTTCGGCTGCCCCGCGCCGGGAGCGCTGGCGTAGGGGTTCGGCGGGGGAGGCGGCGCACCGGCGCCGGGCGCGGGCGCGCCATACGGGTTCTGCGGGGCGGAGCCGGGCGGCGGGCCATAGGCGGGCTGGCCACCGGGCAGGACGCCGGGAGGGGGGCCTGGCGGCGCCGGCTGCGGGGTCGGCTGCGGTGCAGCAGGGCTGGCGGGAGAGGCGGGTGCCGGCGGGATCGGCGGCACTTCCTGGGTCTGGTCGGTCTCGATCGGCGCCGTGGGGTCGCGGAACTCGGGGGTCTCGTCGTTGCGTGGTGTGTCGCTCATCGTGCGTCCCTTCGGGCGTCGCCTGCGTTCGGGTGCAAATCTAACCCTTGCCGCGGGGGACCGTTCGCCAGTCCGGGAATGGCAGGATCAGACCGTGACCATCGGACTGCCCCAGCGCGAACCAGACCCGGAGCTGCCGAGCCGGGTCACCATCTACGAGGTCGGCCCACGGGACGGCCTGCAGAACGAGAAGGCCATCGTCCCGGCCGCCGTGAAGGCGGAGTTCATCCGCCGGCTTGCCGCCGCCGGGCTGGAGACGATCGAGACGACGTCCTTCGTCCCGCCGACGTGGGTGCCGCAGCTCGCCGATGCCCGCGAGGTGCTGGACGACCTCGGGGACCTCGGCCGCGGGGCCCGCCGACCGGTGCTCGTGCCGAACGACCGCGGTCTCGACAACGCGCTCGAGGCAGGCGTCGGGGCGATCGCGATCTTCGGGAGCGCCACCGAGACGTTCGCCCGCAAGAACCTCAACCGCACCGTTGCCGAGTCCGTCGAGATGTTCGCCCCCGTCGTGGCGCGCGCCAAGGAGGCAGGACTGTGGGTCCGTGCCTACGTCTCCATGTGCTTCGGCGACCCGTGGGAAGGACCGGTCCCGGTCGAGCAGGTGGTCGACGTCTCGCAGCGGCTGATGGACCTCGGCGCCGACCAGCTCTCCCTCGGCGACACCATCGGCACCGGCACCACCGGGCACGTGAGTCGCCTGCTCGACGCCCTCGAGGCGCGCGGCATCGGTGCCGACCGGATCGGCGTGCACTTCCACGACACCTACGGCCAGGCGCTCGCCAACACGATGACGGCCCTGCGGCACGGAGTCACCGTCGTCGACGCGTCCACGGGCGGCCTCGGTGGCTGTCCCTACGCCAAGAGCGCCACGGGAAACCTCGCCACCGAGGACCTGGTGTGGGCCCTGGACGGAGCGGGTGTCGAGACCGGTGTCGACCTCGCCGCCCTCGTCGAGACGAGCGTGTGGATGGCCGGCCACCTGGGCCGCCCGTCTCCCTCCGGGGTCGTCCGCGCCCTCGCCGGGGCGTGACCTCGACGCAGTCCTGATCTGGGGTCGGTTGCCTCGGGCGGTGGATGTCCAGCCATCACGTCCAGCCACCGCGTCCAGCCACCGCGTCCAGCGAAAAGCGCAGCCTCGTGCGCCGTCACGGCGCCGTCACGGCAACAACCACTGCCAATTATAGGCAATCGTGGGCAAGGACTAGCCAATGCATGGCTATCTCTGGCAACCTTCCTGCTCGAACGCACCCGCGTTCGAATCCACAGGGGAGGACACATGCAGTTGAGAAAGGTGTTGGTCGTCGCCGCGACGACCGTGGCGATGGTCGGTCAGACCGCCGCCGCATGGGGGGCGCCAGGGGGAGCTGACGCCGACGTTGAACGCATGATCGAGGCAAAGACCGGTCAGGTCGGGCACGTGGTCCCGGCGGCGGGTCTCGACAGGGGTGGGCACCGGATCAAGCCGGCCAAAGGCCTCAAGACCTGGATCCAGAGTGACGGGTCCGACGTTCGCCTCGTCGCCAAGCTGACCGAGGGCCAGACGTCTGGAGTGTTCGAGGACGTGGTGCCGGCGGGCTGGACCATCGACAAGGCCGTCGACGGTGCCTACGACGTCCGGGACGCCGACGGCCGTCAGACGGGCAGCCGCATTCTCGCTCCGTGGGCGGTCGATGCGGTCGGCCGGGCGTTGCCGACCCACTTCGAGGTCCAGGGTCAGAGCCTGCGGCAGGTGGTCGACACCACGGACGCGGCATACCCCATCGTGATGGACCCGACCGTGGTGTCCGGGTGGTACTACTTCTATCCCGTCGCCTACATCAAGTTCAACTGGTCGGAGACGTGGAGGCTGAAGGCCTTCATCAACGACAACCGGACCCTCGTCGCCGGGCTCGTCTGCAACTTCATGCCCGACCCGGTCTCGCGGACGACCTGCCAGGCCATCTTCATCCTCGTGCGGACCGACATCATCAACACCGTCAACGCCGCCATCGCGCATCGCAAGTGCTACAAGGTCAGGATGCCGATGACCGGTGGTGGCGCGGCCCTGGCGGCCTACGATTCCTACTACGTGACCTGTTGAGGGGGACTTCCATGAACTGGACCTCGGAACCGGCAACGATGTGGAAGGCCCTGAACGGCGCCTGCCTCGAGGGCACGGTCATCGTCTGCCTCTGGCTGGGGTTCTGCGTGGTGACCGGCACGCCGTACCCGTCGTGGTCGGCCATCGGGTTCTTCACCGCGGGCTGGTTCGTGGTCACCGCGATCCGGCACGTGATCTTCAGTCGCACACGATCGTGACCTGAGGGGAGGCCTTTCGCACCCGATGGGGAAGGCCTCTCCTCAGCCCTGCACGGCGCCGGTGACGCGGTGGATCGACAGCGTCCGCGCGGCACCGTCGGCGGTGCCGTGCACCCTGCCACCCTCCACCCGGTCGGGGTAGAAGAGGATCCGCTGGGTCCGCCCGTCCGCGTCGGAGTAGCCCAGCCAGACCGCCTGCCGGTCCGCCGCAGCGTCGCGCAGGACCGCGAGGGTGGTTGTCGGGTCGGTGCTCGGCAGGCTCGGTCCCGGCCTGCTCGCCACCTGCTCGCGCTGGTATGCCGCGGCCTCCTCGCCGGCGCGCAGGGCACCGACCATCGTGGTCACGAGCTCGTCGTCGACGGCCTGGGCCGTGACGGGGGCGGGCCGTCGCTGGAGCGGCGTGCGATGCTGCCCGGCGGTGGGCACGATGATTCCGCCGTCAGGCGTCTCGGCGGCGGGCGCGAAACCGTTCTCGCGCAGGAAGTCCAGCACCGTGTCGGCGGCCACGGGTGACACGAGGATGGTCGGGGCGATGCTCCGCAGCTGCAGTGGTGAGAGCTCCCTGTCGGCGATCATGGCGCCCAGAGTCGCCTCGTCGTCGCAGCGGATGTAGGCCCGCATCGCACCGACCCGCGCCTGTCCGTGCCTGCGGGCGACATCGCGGATCAGGTAGTCCAGCGGCTGCGGAACGGGGGTGTGACTGGCATCGGTCAGGGCTCCGAGCACCTGGTCGACGGACCACCCGGCGTCCAGGCACCGCCGCACCGAGTCCTGGTTGAACCGGTACACCGTGGCACCACCGCGTGACTCGACGTCGGCCACGAGGCGCATGAAGGTGGCCAGGCCACCGGCCAGTGGCCCGGGAGCGATGGCGGTCAGGTCGGCCTGGAGCAGCACGTGCTCGATGGGCTCGGGCAGGTGCGGCTGCATCGCGGCGGCGAGCTCGGCGTCCGCTCGACCCGCCAGCAGTGCCCGACCGGCGGTGGAGATCGCGCCACGGCCGGTGACGCCCAGCCACTCGGCCTCGCCCAGCACCGCGGCGACCACCGTGTCGAGGCTGGCAGGGACGCGCCGAGGTCGCCGCCAGCTCACGGCGGTGCCCACACTGCCCCGCTCGGGGGCCAACCCCGTCGGCGCCGCGGCCAGCTCCTCGAGGACGTCCCTGCGCAGTCCGCGGGCCGGCGGCCAGTGGGCGTCCGGACCCAGGGCGTTGACGGTGCCGGACGCGCCGGCGGGCGTCGTGCCCACCAGGTGCGGGGCGCGGGTGGTGAGCAGCCAGGCCCGGGCGAGCACGGCCCAGCGCTGGTCGCCGGGGTGCTGCTGCCACTCGTCATAGGCGGGGGTGGGAGCCCACGACGGATCGAGGGAACCATCGTCCGCGAGGAGGCCCGCGGCATACGTGAGCTCGGCGACGAAGGCCGCACGGCCTTCGTCCACGTCGAGCACCGAGGCGAGACGCTTGAGGTCTCGTACCGCGAGGCCTCCGGAGCGAAGCACCCGGGGCGGGCGAAGACCCCATTCGGCGGCGAGCTCGTCGACCAGGGCGAGCAGGTCCGTGACCTGCTGGCCGGCCGCGGCGTCGACCTCCGCCGCCGCGCGGGGCTGGCCTTCGAGGGCGGGGGGCCGCAGCGCCGGGGCGGCATGGCTGCGGCCGTCGCGCAGGGCCAACGCCACCTCGCGGGGCAGCACCAGCTGGTCGGCCGTCGGGGAGAAGACGAGGTGGTGCTCGAGCAGCCACCGCGCGCCGTCGGCCAGCCGGTCGGGCGTGCCCGGGGGGAGGACCGCCAGCGGGGGACCCCAGGTCAGTCGGTCGAGGATGGCGCGGGCCGCGGGTGGGGCGTCGGCGAGCAGCGTCGGGACCTGCCCCGTCGGTGGTACGTCGACGAAGCTGTCGGCGGCCCGAGGCCCCAGACCCGCGGGGTGGGGGAGAACCTCGCCGACCGTGCGGGTCACCCGCAAGCCCTCGGGACTGCGCCACAGGAGGGCGAGCGTCCAGAGGTCGTCGAGCAGGGGTTCGATCTCCCCGGTCGGGACCCCGAGAAGGGCGCCCACTGCTGTGGTGTCGAGCGGCGAGGTGGCGGCGACGGCGGCTTCGAGCACCTGGAGGTGGGCCAGGTCGAGTGAGTCGACGGCGCGCTGGACGCTGGCGCGGGTGCTGGCCCGGGCCGCGAGGGACGACAGGTCGGCGGGCGCAGGGCGGGCCAGGTCCTGGCGACGTCGCAGGAGGGTGGCGAGCTGGTCGTCGGTCCGCTCCCGCACGTCGTCGGCCATCGACCGTGCGGTTGACCGGGTCGTCGCTGTGGCGGGAGACCCGGCTGCGGACCGCGGGGTCGGCAGACGGGGTGAGGAAATGGCGGCCACCGCACCACGGTAGTCGCCCTGGGCAGGTGCTCAGGACTCTCAGCCATTTCCCATGCCACACACAGGCTTGACCTGCACACTTGTGGCAACGAGAGGACGCGCCATGTCGGAGCCCACCGAACCCACGAAGCCCCGCACTCCCAAGGGGGCCGCCAAGCCACCCGTGGATCCTGCCACGCAGGGTTCGGGGCCGGAGGCGGCGAGCGCGCCACCCGCGGCCACGCAGCCACTGCCCGCAGTCTCCGCGGCAGAGGGCTCGGGTCCTGTCAGCCCTGTCGGGCCGGGCGGCGCCGGGGGTCCTGGTGGTGGCCCTGGTGGTGGCCCCGGCGGTCCGGGAACCCCTGGCGGGTACGCCGCGCCCGGTGGCCCCCCGCCGAGGCGCCCCGGACTGTGGCGCCAGGCGACCTCGACGACCGGTGGAACCATCGCCGTGATCGTGGCTGGCTGCCTGGTCGCCCTGATGGTGCTCGCCCTGATGGGCGTGGCCGGACTCGTGGCCGTGCGTGCCATCGGCCACGACGACCGCTCCGACCGGATCGAGCGGGTCGGCGACGGGGGCATGCTCCCGCCCGGTCAGCAGAAGAAGCTCGACCGGCTCCCGAAGGCGCCCGAGGGCCAGCGCAACGGCCAGGGCGACGGCCAGGGCAACGGCCAAGGGAACGGAATGGGCCAGGGCATGGGCAACGGCCTGGGTCCGCTCATGCGCGAGGCGAGGGGGCTCGGCAACGTCCAGCACGGTGAGTTCACCGTCGAGGACAACGGCAAGGCCACCGTGATGACGCTCCAGCGCGGCGAGGTGACCAAGGCCAGCGCCACCTCGATCACGGTCAAGAGCGCGGACAACTTCACCGCGACCTATGCGATCGGTGCCGACACCCGTGGCCGGGCCACCAACCTCAAGGTCGGCGACTCGGTCCTCGTCGTCGCCGAGAAGACCGGCGCCAAGGCGGTCCTCGTGACCGGGACTCGCAAGGACTGACCACCTGCCTCCCCCCACTGAGGACACGCCACGCCGGGCTTGGGACTGCCCACTCCCGGATCGCGCGGCGCGTCGTGTCCTCGGACGGAACTTCGGACGAGCCCTGGGCAAGCGCCGCTAGCGTGGGCGCCGTGACCTCTCCCAGTGGTGAGCAGTGGACCCTTCGGCGCGGACGGCAGGAGGCCACCGTCGTCGAGGTGGGCGGCGGCCTGCGCACCTACCGCGTGGACGGCACCGACGTCGTGGCCGGCTACGCCGACGACGAGGTATGCCGCGCCGGCCGCGGTCAGGTGTTGATGCCGTGGCCGAACCGGATCCGGGACGGGAAGTACTCCGTGGGCGGGCAGGAGCGTCAGCTCGGCCTGACCGAGGCGGTCCTGCGCAACGCCAACCACGGTCTGGTGCGGTGGGCCACCTGGCAGCTGCACTGGCACGACGACGACTGGTCTGCGCTCACGGTGCGGACCCGGCTGCATCCCCAGCCAGGCTGGGACGGCATCCTCGACCTGAGCGTCAACTACGTCCTCGACGAGGGGGGCCTGACCGTCAGCGTGCACGCGACCAATGTCGGCCCGACTCCTGCACCGTTCGGTTTCGGGGCGCACCCCTACATCGCCCTCGGTGAGACTCCGCTGGCCCAGGTCGAGCTCGCCATCCCCGCGGCTCGAGAGGTGCTGGTCGACGACCGCCTGATCCCGACGGGGACGGGGCCCGTGCGTCCCGAGGTGGACTTCCGCACCGCTCGCGCGCTGGGGGCGACCGAGCTGGACACCGCGTTCACCGACCTGTCACGGTCCGCGACCACCGGAGCCTGGGAGGTCGTGGTCGGCGGGCTCGCGACCGGCGAGGTCACCGTGTGGGGTGACGAGTCGCTGAACTGGGTGCAGGTGTTCACCGCCAAGGGCCGCGACACCGGAGTCGACGGTGTCCGCGGCATCGCCGTCGAACCGATGTCGTGCCCCGCGAACGCCTTCAACTCCGGTGAGGGACTGGTCGTCCTCGAACCGGGTCAGTCCTGGTCGGCCCAGTGGGGCATCGAACCGGCCGTGCTCAGCTGACGGCGCTCGCACCCGGCCCAGCCGCGGCGGGGCCAGTGGTGGGCACTGCCTGCATCGGAGGGGTCGCTGGCGAGGTCGGCAGCGCGGGTGCTTCCGGTCCGGCCGCCGATCCCGCTCCCGGACCCTTGGGTGCCGCATCGTTCTGGAGGCCGCTTGGACCCGTGGGCGTCGCATCGCCCTGGAGACCGTTGACGAGCGGGGTGATCCGGCGTTCGACGGCGAAGGCCAGCACCACCATGAGCGCGCACCCCACGACGATCATGGCGATGAAGGCCGCCGACCAGTGGTGGTTCAGCATGAAGCCGGCGACGACAGGGCCCAGGATCGTCCCGGACTGGAACGCGCCCGCGTTGACGGCGTTGTAGCGGCCGCGGAGGTGGTCGGGGGCCATGTCGTTGGTGATGGCCGGGATGGTCGGCTGGAGCAGCGTCTCGCCGAGGGCGAAGGTCGCGTGGAAGGCGAGGACGCCGACCGCGGCCGCGACGCCACCCGGGGCGAACCCGGTCAGCCCCAGGACCAGCCACGCCAGCGCCCACAGGGCGGACATGCCCATCAGGACCCGGGTGCGTCTGCGCCCGGTGATGCGGCGCAGGACGTAGAACTGCAGCCCGACGATGACCGCCGTGTTCACTGCGAAGGCGAACCCGATCACGCTCGTCGACACCTGGCTGACCTGACGGGCGAACGCCGGGAAGCCTGCCTCCATCTGGCCGTACCCGATGAACACCCCGAGGAAGGTCAGCAGGGTGACCCACACGACCGCGGGGTTGCGCAGGATCGTGAGGTAGGAGCCCGCCGCCGCGCTCTCGCCCTCGGGCTTCTCGGCGCGGCCGTGGACGTGGCGCAACGGTCCGAGGAGCAGCCCGATCGGCACCAGCATCGAGGCGGCGTCGGCCAGGAAGATCACGGTGAACGTCGACGGGTCGGCCACGTCGGCGTAGAGGCCGCCGATCACGCCGCCCAGACCGATGCCCAGGTTGACCAGCGCGAAGTTGATCCCGAAGTACTGCTGGCGCGTGGCCCCGGTCGTGATCGCCGCGACGAGCGCGTTGAAGGCCGGCCAGGACACCCCGAAGTTGAACCCGAGGAAGACGAACGCCAGCGCCACCACGACCGGCGTCGTCGCGAACGCGAGGATGACGCAGCCGACCATCTGTGCGCCGGTGCCCCAGAGCAGCATCCGGCGCGCGCCGAGCCGATCGGTCAGCGCGCCTCCCGGCCCGGTCACGAGGAGGGCGACGAGGGCGATGAAGGCCATCAGCAGGCCGGCGAGGTCGAGCGAGATGCCGCGCACCTCGTGCAGGTAGATCACGGTGAACGGCAGGGTCAGGCCGCGTCCGAGGGTCTGCACCGCCACGGTCGAGAGGAGCCATCGGCCCTCGACCGGCAGCCCCGCCCAGAACTCACGTAGCCCGGACTGGCTCGACGTCGACGACTCACTCACCGGACAATCCTCCCGCACGCCACCGACAGCTCGATACCGGTTTTCCACCGGCGGCGACCGGGGGAGCAAGGGCTGCGCACGCGGCATACCAGGACTGCGTCCGGCTCACGCACCACGGTGACCTGACCGTGACGCGACGCGTGGTGACGGGGAAACAGAAAGGATTTGGACCCACCCGATAGCCTTGGAAGTGCGCATTGACGCACCCCCAAACTTTCGAGGCAAGAGGAAGACAAGTGCCTACTGGCAAGGTCAAGTGGTACGACGCGGAGAAGGGCTTCGGCTTCATCTCCGACGACGACGGCAGCGACGTGTTCCTGCACGCGAACGCCCTCCCCGAGGGCGTCGCCACGCTCAAGGGCGGCGCGCGGGTGGAGTTCAGCGTGGCCGAGGGGCGCCGCGGCACGCAGGCGCTCGCCGTCACCCTGCTCGAAGCCGCGCCGACGGTCACCGCGGGCAAGCGCGAGGCGTCGCGCAAGTCCCCCGAGGACCTCGCGCCGCTCGTCGAGGACGCCATCAAGCTGCTCGACAACGCGTCGAACGCACTGCGCCGCGGTCGTCGTCCCGAGAAGGACCACGCCACCAAGCTCGCCGCGGTGCTGCGCTTCCTCGCCGACCAGATCGAGCCGTGATGGCGCCCGCGCAGCAACCACACGGTTCGGCTTCGCCAAAACGCGACGCGGTCCTGGCCGCAGCGGTCGACGTCGCCCGTGAGGCCGCCGAGTCGATCGCCGAGCACGGCACCGTCGGTGACCACCTGGGCATGCAGATGGACGACGAGCGGCTGGCCACGCACTTCTTCGCGTGCGACGCCAAGGCCTACCCGGGCTGGCGCTGGGCGATCACCGTCGCCCGCGTGTCACGCGGCAAGGTCGCGACCGTGTGCGAGACCAACCTCGTGCCCGGCGAGGGCGCGCTGTTGTCGCCCGAGTGGCTTCCGTATGCCGACCGCCTGGCTCCCGGGGACCTCAGCGCGGGTGACGTGCTCCCCTACAAGGAGGACGACCCGCTGCTCGAACCCGGGTTCGAGGCGACCGGCGACGAGGAGGTCGACGAGCTCGCGGCCTACGAGCTGGGTCTGGGCCGCAAGCGCGTCCTGTCCGCCGAGGGGCGCGAGGCCGCTGCCCAGCGGTGGTACGAGGGTGAGAACGGCCCGCACGCCGATGTCGCCGAGAAGGCGCCAGCACCCTGCTCGTCCTGCGGGTACTTCCTCCCGATGGCGGGTGCACTTCGCTCTTTTTTCGGCGTGTGCGCCAACGCCTGGTCACCTTCCGACGGTCGCGTCGTAAGTCTTGACCACGGCTGCGGCGCCCACTCCGAGGTCGACGCCGAGCCGGCCGAACCGATGCCGGTCGGTCAGCCCATCATCGACGAGATCGCCTACGACCTCGTCTGACTGAGGCGCCGGGTCTCGCACCGCCCCGGTCCCCGCCCCCGTCCGAGGACACGGCGGGTGCGGCTACTGGGCGCCGGCGGCGTTGCCGCGACCGCGGCGCACGTACGAGAAGCCGATCAGGCCGAGCACGATGCCGGCCACCGGGACCCATGGCCACCAGTCACGCTGGCCCTCGTGCAGCGCGGGCACCGCAAGGATGACTGCCAGGGCGAGGACCCAGCCGAGCTGCGCCCAGACGACGATCCGGGCAGTGCTGACGGCCAGCGGCTTCAGCTCTTCGCCCTGATCGGGTCCCGGCCGGCCGGTCCCCACTCCGGGACGGCCGACCGGACCGTCAGGGGTGGGTTGCGACTCGCTCATGTCGGGCAGCCTATCTTTCACGACGACGCAACAGTCAGGCCCTACTCTGCTGCCCATGGCCAAGCCCTCAACGAAGTCTGCGACACCGCAGCGCCCGTCCCCGAAGTCCCCCTCGACCGGAGGCCTCGACGGCTTCTTCCGGATCACCGAGCGTGGCTCCACCCTCAGCCGCGAGGTCCGCGGCGGGCTGGTCACGTTCTTCACGATGGCCTACATCGTCGTCCTCAACCCGCTGATCATCGGCACCCAGCAGGACGGCACCGGACAGTTCCTCGGCGGCGGCGACATCGTCAAGGCGCAGACCCTGGTCGCGGCCGGCACCGCGCTCATCGCCGGTGTGATGACGCTGCTCATGGGCGTCGTCGCGAACTATCCGCTCGCGCTCGCCACGGGTCTGGGGCTCAACGCGTTCGTGACGTTCGGCATCGCCAAGCTGCCCGAGATGACCTGGGCCGACGCGATGGGCCTGGTCGTCCTGGAGGGCGTCATCATCCTCGTGCTCGTGCTGACCGGCTTCCGCCAAGCCGTGTTCCGCGCGATCCCGGCGCAGCTCAAGACCGCGATCTCGGTCGGCATCGGCCTGTTCATCACGATCATCGGCCTCGTCGACGCCGGGTTCGTCCGCCGCACGGGCGTCGGGCCGGTCCCGGTCGAGCTCGGCATCGCCGGCAACCTCAACGGCTGGCCGCTGCTCGTCTTCGTCATCGGTGTGCTCGCGATCATCGTGATGATGGTCCGCAAGGTGAAGGCCGCCATTCTCTACGGCATCCTCGGTGGCACGGTCCTGGCGATCATCGTCGAGGCGATCGCCAACATCGGCGGCCAGTTCGACGCCACCGGCAAGTTCGTCAACCCGGCCGGCTGGGGGCTCAACGTCCCCGGGCTGCCCGACAAGATCGTCGACGTCCCCGACTTCTCCCTGCTCGGCAACTTCAACCTGCTCGGCTCGTTCGACAAGCTCGGCTTCGTGGCGGCGCTGCTGCTCGTCTTCACGCTGCTGCTCGCGGACTTCTTCGACACCATGGGCACGATGGTCGCCGTCGGCGCCGAGGGCGGCCTGCTCGACAAGAACGGCAACCCGCCGAACTCCGACAAGATCCTGCTCGTCGACTCGGTCGCCGCGATCGCCGGTGGTGCGGGCTCCGTCTCGTCGAACACGTCCTACATCGAGTCGGCCGCAGGTGTCGGCGAAGGTGCCCGCACGGGTCTGGCCTCGGTCGTCACCGGAGTGATGTTCCTGCTCGCGACCTTCCTGGCGCCCCTCGTCAAGGTCGTCCCCTACGAAGCCGCGACCCCGGCCCTGGTCGTCGTGGGCTTCCTGATGATGCAGCAGGTCAAGGGCATCGACTGGGACGACCTCGACATCGCCATCCCGGCCTTCCTCACCATCGTCCTGATGCCGTTCACCTACTCCATCACCGTCGGGATCGGCGCCGGCTTCGTCGTCTACACCCTCATCAAGGTGGTGCGCGGCAAGGCCAGCGTGATCCACCCGCTGCTGTGGACCGTGTCAGCGTTGTTCGTCATCTACTTCGCGATCACCCCGATCAAGGAGATCCTCGGCGTCGGCTGACGCCTCCCCGACCACAGCGTGTATGCCGCGTGGCCCCGTGAGGGGGGCCACGCGGCATACCTGCGTCTGGGCCTTGGAAACACCCGCTGAGGTGAGTCGAAATACTTAGCACAGGTAATGAGTTATGCTAAGTATCGACCAAGGAGGCACAAATGACCCCACCCGCCGCACGCCCACGCCGCRCTGCCGAGGCAGGTCTCTCGCCTTCCGCGATCTATGCCCTCGCCGGCGAGCTGCGTCTCGCCTGCATGCGCATCTCCCGCCGAGTTCGGTTCGAGAGCACGGATGTCGTTGCGCCGCACCAGTTCTCGGTGCTCTGCCGTCTCCAGGAGGCACCGCGCACGCCGAGTGAGCTCGCGGAGATCGAGAAGGTGAGCGGCCCCAGCATGACCCGCACCGTCGCGGCGCTCGTCGAGCGCGGGCTCGTCGCGCGCACCGACGACCCCGCAGACCGACGCCAGGTGATCCTGTCGCTGACGAGCGAGGCGAGCACCCTGCTGAAGGACATCCGCCGCAAGCGCGACGCCTGGATGTCGGTGCGCGTCAGCCACCTCACCCCCGCCGAGCAGGACGTGCTGCTGCAGGCCTCGGCCATCCTCACCCGGGTGGCCAACGAGTGAGCCCCACCTTCTCCTCGCTCGACGTCCGCAACTACCGCATCTACGCCACCGGTGCGTTCATCTCCAACATCGGCACCTGGATGGGCCGGGTCGCCCAGGACTGGCTGGTCCTGACCGAGCTGACCAACCACTCGTCGACGGCGCTCGGCATCGTCACCGGGCTGCAGTTCCTGCCGTTCCTCCTGCTCGCCCCGTGGGCCGGGATGATCGCGGACCGCTATCCGAAGCGGCGGATCCTGGCCATCACCCAGACCTCGCTGGCGCTGTCGTCGCTGGCCCTCGGACTGCTCGTCGTGACCGGGAGCGCCGAGCTGTGGATGGTCTACGGCATCGCGCTGTTCACCGGGATCGCCACCGCCGTCGACAACCCCGCTCGCCAGACCTTCGTGTCCGAGATGGTGCCGCGCGACCGGCTGGCCAACGCCGTGTCCCTCAACAGCGCCTCGTTCAACGCCGGCCGGCTCGTGGGTCCCGGCGTCGCGGGCCTGACCATCGCGGCGTTCGGCACGGGCTGGACGCTGCTGCTCAACACCCTGACCTTCGTGGCCGTGATGATTGCCCTGGCGTCGATGCGCGTCAGCGAGCTGCGACCCGCGCCCGCCCTCGCCCGGGGGAGCGGCGCCATCCGCGAGGGGCTCGCCTACGTGCGCAGCCGCCCCGACCTGCAGCTCGTCATGGCCTTGGTGTTCGTCCTCGGCACCTTCGGGATGAACTTCCAGATCACCACGGCGCTCATGGCCACCAAGGAGTTCGGCAAGGGTCCGCAGGAGTACGGCCTGCTCGGCTCGATCATGGCGATCGGCTCGCTCACGGCGGCGCTGCTCTCCGCCCGCCGGGCCAGGCCGCGACTGCGGATCCTGCTCGTCGCGCTCGTGGGCTTCACGATCGCGAGCGGGCTGGCGGCGATGGCTCCGACGTACCCGTTGTTCGCCCTCGCGCTGATCCCCGTGGGCCTCACCGCGCTGACTGCCCTGACGACAGCGAACGCGATGGTCCAGCTCAGCGTCGACCCGGCCATGCGCGGTCGGGTGATGGCGCTCTACATGGCGATCTTCATGGGCGGCACGCCGCTCGGCGCCCCCCTCATCGGCTGGATCGGCGACGTCGCCGGCCCCCGCTGGACGATCGGCATCGGCGCCATCGCCGTCGGGCTCATGCTGGTGGCGGTGTCCATCCGGATGGCCAGGCGCGAGAATGTCCAGGTGACCTATGAGTCCCAGCGGCGACCGCGCATCAGGATCCGCACGCTCCCGCAGCCCGAGGTCTCCGAACCCGTCCCCGAGGCGGTCCGGTGACCCCGCTGTTTCGCCGGCGCGTGACCATCGCCGTTCTCGTCATCGTGGTCGCCGTGGCCGTCGTCGCCAGCCTCGCCGGCAACTTCCGCTGACGGGTTCCGACTTCTGGCCACACAGCCCGCACGTGCCCGCTCGAGGTGGGCCCAGTTGGGGCACCGGTGGCCAGAAGTGCCGACCCTCACCCGACTTCTGGCCACCTGTGCCTCACCGGGGCGCAGCGACCCGGCCCAGCTGCGGCACCGGTCGCCAGAAGTGGCGTGGAGCGGGCTGGGAGCCGAGCCCGGCATACCCAGAGCGGAGCGGTCGGGCGGAAGCCGTCTGGTCAGTGCAGCGTGCAGAGGATGGCGATCCCGAGCGGGTTGAGCACCGGGTCGTAGCCGGCGGGGCACTTGCCGTTGACGGGCAGCACCTCCAACGGCAGCGGGGCGGGGGTCGAGCTGCTCGGGCTGGGGGCCGGAGTGGGGCTGGGGGCGGGAGTGCTGCCGGTGACGCCACCGACCACTCCGCCGACGACCCCGGTCACGGTGCCCCCGACGCCGCCAGAGGTGGCCGACGGCTGCGGAACCGGCGAGGCGGAGTCGCCACCCGATCCACCCGCACCACCCGAACCAGGCTTCGCCGGCGTCGCCGAGCCGCCCTTGCCGGGCGCGGTCGAGGCTGCGGGCTGTGATGCCTTGACCGGGTCGTAGCTCGCCATGGTCTGGGGT
Organism: Pedococcus sp. P2_E5; assembly: GCF_056403895.1. Classification (NCBI taxonomy): domain Bacteria; kingdom Bacillati; phylum Actinomycetota; class Actinomycetes; order Micrococcales; family Intrasporangiaceae; genus Pedococcus; species Pedococcus sp. P2_E5. The sequence continues at coordinate 13,667 of NZ_JBFUEP010000029.1, read as the reverse complement.
TCACCGGACGGCAGGTAGGGCGTGTCGTTGCGCTGCGACTCTGACAGGTCCGAGCCCGGGACGACCGTGTAGCCACCCCGGTAGCCGGCCGCGATCGCCAGCACCTGGTCGACGTAGGCATCGCTGTGGTTGTACCGCAGGACGGCCGAGCGGGCACCGGAGTCGGTGCTGAGGTCGCCAGGACCCGAGCACAGGTAGACCGCGGTCGCCGTGGCGGCGTCGGCCATGTTCTGGGGATCCTTGCGGCCGTCGGCGTTGGCGTCGACGCCGACAACGCGCCAGGTGCCGGGGATGAACTGCATCGGGCCGACCGCGCGGTCCCAGGTGAGGTCGCGGTCGTACGAGCCACCGTCGGTGTCGTGGATGACGGCCGTGTTGTTCTGGCCGTTGAGGGGTATGCCGTAGATGCCGGGGCGGACGGTGCCGTCGCGGTCGATGCCGTTGCCGCCGTAGCGACCGTGGTTGGACTCGACCTTGCCGATCGCGGCGATCAGGGCCCAGTCGATCCGGCACTGGGCGTCGGCGGCGTCGACGATCGTGGCGGCTCGCCGGTAGGCGTCCAGGGCAGCCGCGGGGATGCCGTTGGCGCTCATCGAGGCAGGGAGGCCGGCCGACTGGTAGAGCGGGGTGGGCTCGGCCTCCGGTGGTGCCGGCAGCTCAGGGAGCCGGGGAGCGTCGAGGCCGGTGAGCGGTTCGCCGGGCACGGTGACGACCGGGGTGTTGTCGGCGACGATGTCGGTGGCGGGGTGGCCTCCCGTCGCTGCCAGGGCCACTCCGGCGCCGATGAGGGCGAGCGCAGGCACGGCTCCGGCGATCTTGCGCCACGGCAGTCGCATCGTGCGGGTCATCGTCCGGCTCCTCGACATCGTTGTCCCACCACATGGTGGCCCCCAAGGGGGTTACACGGGGCTCAACGAGCGGTAGGAGCGGAGGTTACGCGCGGGGGTGGTCCTCAGGACGTCCGAATGGGGCTTCGCAGAAGGTGTGCAGGGTCGTGAATCAGCCCACAACGTGCTCAATGCACGCAATCAGGGCGGACACGTCCTCGGGGTCGACCGCGGGGAACGTCGCGACCCGGAGCTGGTTGCGACCGAGCTTGCGGTAGGGCTCCACGTCGACCACGCCGTGCGCGCGCAGGGTCTTGGCGATCGCGGCAGCGTCCACCTCGTCGGCGAAGTCGATCGTCGACACCACCTGGGAGCGGGCGGCCGGGTCCGTCACATACGGCGACGTGTATGCCGTGCGCTCGGCCCAGTCGTAGAGGCGTCCGCTCGAGTCGGCGGTGCGCTTCACGGCCCACTCGAGGCCGCCCTGGCCGTTGATCCAGTCGATCTGCGAGCGCAGCAGGGCCAGGGTGCCCAGCGCGGGGGTGTTGTAGGTCTGGTTGAGGCGGCTGTTCGACACCGCGGTCGGCAGGCTGAAGAAGTCGGGCACCCAGCGACCGGACCCGGCGATCTCGTCCACCCGGTCCAGCGCGGCCGGGGAGAACGCAGCCAGCCAGAGGCCACCATCGGCCGCGAAGCACTTCTGGGGGCCGAAGTAGTAGACGTCGGACTCGGCCACGTCGACGGGCAACCCGCCGGCACCGGAGGTGGCGTCGATGAGCACGAGTGCACCCTCGTCGGCACCCTCGACCCGCTTGACCGGTGCCATCACACCGGTGGAGGTCTCGTTGTGCGGCCAGGCGTAGACGTCGACACCGGCTTCCGCGCGCGCCGTGGCGAGCGAGCCGGGGTCGGCCTTGATGATCGTGGACTCCCCGAGGAAGGGCGCCTTGTCGGTGACGCTGGCGAACTTGGCCGAGAACTCACCGAACGCCAGGTGCTGGGCGCGCTCGCGGACCAGGCCGAAGGCCGCGATGTCCCAGAACGCGGTCGACCCGCCGTTGCCGAGGATGATCTCGTAGCCGTCCGGCAGGCTGAACAGGTCGGACAGCCCCTCACGGACCGCGCCGACGAGGTTCTTGACCGGCGCCTGGCGGTGCGAGGTGCCGAGCAGGGTCGTGCCGAGTCCGGCGAGGTACTCGACCTGCTCGGGGCGCACCTTCGACGGCCCGGAGCCGAAGCGGCCGTCCTTGGGCAGCAGGTCGGCAGGGATGGTGGGCGTCGCGGGGGCGGCAGTGTCGGTCACCGCGTCAGTCTCTCATCCCGTCCCGAGGCGTGGGACGTGAGGTCCACCACCCGGACGCACGGCAAAGGCGAGAGGTATGCCGCGTGGCTGGCTCAGCCACGCGGCATACCTCGTCTGCGGCCCCGGGGGGCTGGGGGGCTCGCGTCAGGCGCGGTAGCCGGAGACGGCGTCCAGGCTGCGAGGGGCCTCGCCGATGTAGCGCGAGCTGGGCCGGATCAGGCGCCCGGTCTTCTTCTGCTCGAGGATGTGCGCCGACCAGCCGGCCGTGCGCGCCGCGGCGAACAGCGGCGTCATCATCGCGCCGGGGACCTCGGCGAAGTCGAGCAGCACGGCGGCCCAGTAGTCGACGTTGGTCTCGAGGACGCGGTCCGGCTGGCGCTCGCGCAGCTCGGCCAGGGCAGCCTGTTCGAGCTCCAGGGCGACCTTGAACCGCGGGGCGCCGAGGCGCTCGCAGGTGTCACGCAGCACGGCCGCGCGGGGGTCGTAGGCCCGGTAGACGCGGTGGCCGAAGCCCATCAGCCGCTCGTGGCGGTCGAGCACGCCCTTGACGTAGGCGCGGGCGTCACCGGTCTTCTCCACCCCCTCGATCATGTGCTGCGCACGCGACGGGGCGCCGCCGTGCAGGGGGCCCGACAGGGCGCCGATCGCGCCCGACAGGCAGGCGGCGACGTCGGCCCCGGTCGACGCGATGACGCGCGCGGTGAACGTCGACGCGTTCATACCGTGCTCGGCCGCGGAGATGAAGTAGGCGTCGATCGCCTCGACGTGCTTGGGGTCGGGCTCGCCGCGCCAGCGGATCATGAAGCGGTCGACGATCGTGCGGCCCTCGTCCACGCGGGACTGCGGCACCATCGGCGATCCCTGCCCGTGGGCGGACTGGGCGATGAACGACAGCGCCATCACGGAGGCGCGGGCCAGGTCTTCGCGGGCCTGCTCGGCGTCGATGTCGAGCAACGGCTTGAATCCCCACACCGGCGCGAGCTGGGCCAGCGCCGACTGCACGTCGACCCGGATGTCGCCGGAGTGCACAGGGAGCGGGAAGGGTTCGGCCGGCGGCAGCCCCGGGTCGAACTCGTTGTCGACCAGCAGACCCCACACCTGCCCGAAGCTGACCGTCCCGACGAGTTCCTTGATGTCCACGCCGCGGTAGCGCAGCGAGCCGCCTTCCTTGTCGGGTTCGGCGATCTCTGACTCGAAGGCGATGACGCCCTCGAGTCCCGGCTTGAAGTCGCTGTCGGACATCGGTGTCCTCTCGGCCTTGGGGGGAAGGTGGGGCGTCCCTGTGGGGGGCGTCCGGTGACCTACTGGCTGGTTCATTCTGCACTGTCCGGCTGATGGGCCACTATGGCCCGGTGCTGAGAGCCGAGACCGACTACGACGGCGACGCGTTCGCCGAGGACCTCAGCGGGTCATCGGCAAGCGGCTCGCGCTTCCTCGAGTGCACCTTCCAGCGGTGCGACCTGAGCGAGCTGCGCGCCCCGCGTTCGCGCTTCTCCGAGACCAGCCTGTATGCCGTGCACGGAGCAGGCGTCGATCTCGCCGAGTCGTCGTGGAGCGACTGCCTGGTGGAGGGAGCGCGGCTCGGCGCCGTGGCGATGTACGGAGCCGAGCTGTCCCGCGTGCGGTTCGAGCGCTGCAAGATCGAGTTCCTCAACCTGCGTGGGGCAAAGCTGCGTGACGTCGCGTTCGTCGACTGCCAGCTCGCGGAGGCCGACTTCGCCGAGGCGACGCTCACGGGGGTCTMGTTCGAGGGGTCGCGCCTGGTGTCGCCGGACTTCACCAAGGGGACCTTCAAGGACGTCGACCTGACCGGGGCAGACGTGGCCGGGCCGCGTGGGGTGGCGGGCTTGCGGGGCGCGACGGTGTCGGCGCTGCAGCTGATCGACCTCGGGCCCGCGCTCGCCGCCGAGCTGGGCATCAAGGTCGCCGACTGACGGCCTAGTCGTCTGCGCCCCGGGCACGCCACACTCGCGGTATGACCAGGCATGCCGCACCAGGCACCCAGCTGGTCCCGAGCGGGCTCGGGCCGGTGGAGGTGGCTCTGCAGGGCGGCGGCGACCGGCACGTCCTGTTCTTTCCGGGTGGACACTGCTCGGCGATCACCCCACTGGGACAGGACGTCTACGACGAGCTCGGCTACCAGGTCGTGACCGTCAGCCGCCCCGGGTACGGCGCGACCGGCACGGGTGACCTCTCCGCGGCGCAGTTCGTCCCCGCGGTCGTCGAGGTCGCGGCCGCGTTGGGGATCGCCCGGTTCGACGCGGTCGTCGGCGTCTCCTTCGGAGGGCTCCAGGCCCTCCACACGGCTGTCTCCAGCGACCTCGCGGAGCGCCTCGTCCTGCACAGCTGCGCGCCCTCCAGGCTCGTCTTTCCCGACACGAGGCGGGACCGGGCGATGGCCAGGATCGTCTTCCACCCTCGGGTCGAGCGGGCCACCTGGGCGGCGACCAGGGCGATGGTGCGCACCGACCGGGGGCTACGACTCATGATGGGCGAGCTGTCGACGCTGCGCGCTGGAGAGTGGTTCGACACGTGGTCGGCCTTCGAGAGAGGGCAGGCGCGGGCGACTCTGCTGTCGATGCGCTCGGGCAGGGGCTTCGTCCTCGACGTCGCCCAGGGCCGCGACGGGGCCTCGCCCGAGCGCGAGCGGATCCAACGGGCCGTGAGCGTGCCCACGCTGGTCACCGCGTCGAGAACGGACGGGGGAGCAGCCTTCGCGCACGCCCTCGACTTCGAGGCGACCATCACCGGCAGCACGCTGGTCGAGACTGGAGCCTTGAGCCACTTCGCCTGGGTCGGAGCGTCGCGGGGCGTGCTGCTCGAGAGCCTCCGCGAGTTCCTGGGGACGTAGGGCCCCGGGGGGACTTGTGGCTCGCGGCGTAGCCGCTCAGGCCTTCCGGTCCTGGCGCTTGTCACGGACTGCCATGGAGTTGCCGACGGTGCGGACGTCGAAGAGCTCGGTGGCCTTGAGCAGCTTGCTCAACGAGGCGTACCCGTGGTTGCGGGAGTCGAAGGACGACTGGTTGGAGATGCGGTTGCCGACCTCCGCCACGCTGGCCCAGCCGTCGTCGTCCGCAGCGCGCTGGATCGCGTTGCGTAGCAAGCGAACCAGGCCCGTGTCCTGACGCAGCTCGAGCATCGTCTTCCGCGCCGGTGGTGTGCTGCCCTTGCGCGCCGCGACGGACTTCTGCGCCACCGCCTTGGTGGCCTTGGCGGTGTCCTTCGTCGTGGATTTCGCAGTGGCCTTCGTCGTGGCCTTCGTCGTGGATTTCGCTGTCGCCCCGGTCGCGCTGGTCGCCCTGGAGGCCCCTACGGGGGCAGGCTCCGACTCCATGGGCGTGACCGGCGCGGCGGCGTCGGGCCCCAACGCGGCCACGTCGTTGACCTCGTCGGGCTCGGCCAGCTGGTCGAGGAAGAGGAACTTGGTGCAGGCCGAGCGGAACGGCTCGGGCGTCTTGCGCTCGCCGAACCCGTAGACCGCCGCGCCCTTCTCGCGCAGGTGCATCACGAGCGGGGTGAAGTCCGCGTCCGACGACACGATCCCGAATGCGTCGGGGTGGTCGTTGTAGAGCAGTGACATCGCGTCCACGACCATCGCCATGTCGCTCGCGTTCTTGCCGCGGCTGTAGTCGTACTGCTGCATCGGCCGGATCGCTCGTGGGTGCAGCACGTCGGCCCACGGCCTGAGCCCGGCCTTGGTCCAGTTGCCGTAGGCGCGGCGAATGCTGGTCTCGCCGTAGGCGCTGAGCTCGTTGAGGATCAGGTCGATCTTCGTCGCCGAGGAGTTGTCGGCGTCGATGAGCAGGGCGATCCGGGCGCGGGGGTCCATGGGGCCCGACGCTACGGCACCGGGGCGCGGCCACGCGGCCACGCGGCATACAGTCGCCTCGTGCCGCTGCTCCTGGACCTGACCCCGTTGCGGGGCCACGCGGCATACCGGCGGCTGTATGTCGGGTTCACCCTCTCCAACGTGGGTTCCCAAATGGCTGTGGTCGCCATCGGTCTGCAGGTCTACGAGATCACCAGGTCGACCGCGGCCGTGGGAGTCGTGGGGTTCTGCGCGCTCGTGCCGCTGGTGGTCATGGGGCTCTACGGCGGCACGCTCGTCGACCACTTCGACCGGCGCACGGTCGGGCTCGTCGCCCAGGCCGTCGCGTTCGTGGCGAGCATCCTGTGCGCCCTGCAGGCGTGGCTCGGCAACACGCACGTGTGGGTGCTCTATGCGTTGGTGGCGTTGTGGAACGGTGCGTTCGCGGTCTCCTCGCCTGCCCGGACGTCGATCTACCCACGGATCCTGCCCCGCGACCTGTTGCCGGCGGCGAACGCGCTGTCCGTGTTCGCGATGAACGCCTCGATGACCGTGGGTCCGCTGATGGCCGGCTTCCTCGTCGACTGGGGTGGGTTCAAGGCGGCCTACACGACCGATGCCGTGATCACGACGGCCGCGCTCTGGGGGCTGGCCAGGCTGCAGCCACTGCCGCCCGAGCCCGAGGAGGGCGCCGCGCCGAGCCGGCCGGGACTGCGGTCGGTCCTCGACGGATTCGCTTTCCTGGCAACGCGACCCAACGTGCGCATGACCTTCGTCGCCGACATCTGCGCGATGCTGCTGGCCCAGCCACGGGTGCTGTTCCCTGCTGCGGGCGCCATCATCTTCGGGGGCGGCGCCAAGACGGTGGGGGCCCTGTCGGCCGCGGCCGCGGTGGGCGGGATCGTCGCGATGTTCTTCTCCGGGCGGCTCGGACACGTGCGTCGTCAGGGCCTGGCGATCCTGGTGTCCATCGTCGGCTGGGGCTTTGCGATCGCCGGCTTCGGTGCCGCGATGCTGGCGGCCGGTGGGGTGCTGTCCAGGGGTGCGGCGCTGTGGCTCGGGCTGGTCGCCATGGCGGTGGCGGGGGCGTCGGACTCGGTGAGTGCGGTCTTCCGGACGACGATCCTGCAGGCGGCCACACCGGACCACCTGCGCGGCCGGCTGCAGGGCGTCTTCATCGTCGTCGTGGCGGGCGGGCCGAGGCTGGGTGAGATGGCGGGTGGCTTCCTGGCGAGCGGGATCGGCGAAGCGATGACCGCCGTCGTGGGTGGGCTCGCCTGTGTCGTCGCCATCGTCGTACTGGGCCGGTTGCAGCCGGGCTTCGTGCGCTACGACGCGCGCCACCCCGTGCCCTGAGCCCAGACCACGCGACTGTCGCCGCAAGCGCTGATGCGGGTCAGACCGAGCTGCCGCGTCGCAGGGCGGCGCGGCGGCGTTCGTCGGTCGCGTCGGCCATCGCCCACCGCACCGTCGACGTGGCGACCCCGCCCAGCGGCCGTCCGACGAGGCGCTCTGTGACGGGCAGCCACGGCAGCCGCAGCGGCTGCCTGGCCCACCGCGGGAGCATGGCCACGGCACCAGCGGCCAACGCGGCATACCCGGGTCGGGCTGCCAGCGGCAGCGGCGGGTGGACGAGCAGGAAGCGCGCCGCCTCGCGGGCGGCCGCGGTGGACTCGAGCTCAGGACGGTAGGCCTCGATGCACGCCTTGAGCCCGGCCACGGTGCTGGGTGGGTCGACCACGCCGAGCGCGCCGGCGACGATGCCGCCCTGCTCGACGTACAGGTCGGCCTCGGCGTCACTCAGGGGTGACACCGCGTAGCGCTGGTAGGCCGTGAGGAAGCTGTCTGCCTCGGTCGCGTGCACCCAGGCCAGCAGGTGCGGGTCGCCGGCGGAGTACGCGCGACCGTCGGCCGCCTTGCCGCGCACACGGTCGTGGATCGACCGCACGCGCGCGATCTGCTCCTGCGCGTGGTCGATCGTGCCGAAGGTCGTGGTGGCCAGGAACTCGCTGGTCCGCTGCAGCCGTCCCCAGGGGTCGCCCTTGTAGCCCGAGTGCCCGGCGACGCCCGCCATCGCGAGCGGGTGCAGGGACTGGAGCAGGAGGGCACGGATGCCGCCGGGGAACATCGCCGCGTCGGCGTGCACCCGCCAGATCGGGTCGTCGGGCGTGAACCAGCGTGGGCCCTCGGCGCCCCAGATGCGCTCGGCCTTGGCCTGGGCGTCGGAGCCGGCGACCTTGGAGCGCAGCGCGTGGGCGAGCTGGCGCCGAGCCCCGTCGGCCATCGGCGCCAGGAGGGTCATCGCGAGCGTCCGGTCCGGCGGCGAGGGAGCTGCTTGAGGCGTGCGGCCGGGGTCGGGAGGTCGGCCGGGCGGACGCGGGTCGACAGGTCGCTGTTGGCGATCAGCTCGGCGAGCGGAGTGGTGGAGGTGGGGTGGGCGGCGATGGGGTCGTCGGCCGAGAAGACCACCCACACGGGTTCGCTGTGGTCGGCCCGCGGGTCGAACGTCTTGAGCACCGTGCCCTCGCGCACCGTCGCCGCGTGCTCGATCGCCCGCCGCCGGGCCCGCTGCCGGTCCAGCGCCGTCTGGGCGGCCTTCATGGCCGGCTCCTTGGCCTGCTGGGCCAGCACGACCACGTGGGGGCCGTACTTCACGCCCCACTTCACGAGGTTGCCGACGGCCTTGCCTTTGCTGGGCATGCTGCCTCCCTGACGACTGGTCCGGCCTTCACCCTAATCTCGACCCATGGAAGATGTGCGGCACGTGGACACTGATCGCATTGACTACAGCGGCGAAGGGATCTCCGAGGGCGACATCGCGCCGACGCCGTGGCAGCAGGCCAGGCGCTGGGTCGACGAGGCGGTCGAGCGCTCGCAGGCGCAGTCCGACGTCCCGGAACCGCTGGCCCTCTCCGTCGCCACCGTCGACGCCGCCGGGCGGCCCAACGTGCGGACCGTGCTGATGCGCTTCTTCGACGAGCGCGGACCGGGCTTCGTCACCGGCACCGAGTCCACCAAGGGTCTCGAGATCGCCGCGACCGGTGGGATCGCCGCCTCGCTGACCTGGCCGGCGATGTTCCGGGCGATCCGGTTCCGCGGAGTGGCGCAGGAGGTCTCTCGCGAGGAGGTGGCGGGCTACTTCGGGTCACGGCCGTGGGCGTCCCGGATCTCCGCGTGGGCCTCGCGACAGTCCCAGCCGATCGAGGGTCGCGCCGGCCTCGAGGAGGCCTACGCCAGGTATGCCGCGCAGTTCCCCGACCGCGGGAACGCGGACGACGTGCCCGTGCCCGACTTCTGGGGCGGGTACCGCGTGCTGTGCGACGAGGTCGAGTTCTGGGGCGGCCGGCGCAACCGGCTGCACGACCGTCTCGTCTTCAGCAGGGTCGCGAAGGGTTCGCTGGACGAGCCGGCCGCCTGGACGCTGTCCCGCCGCCAGCCCTGACCTCTCTGTCCCTCGCCCCCGTCCTCGGGTCGATGTAAAAACGCCGGGGATCACCGGCGGGTTTACATCGACCCGTCAGGAGGGGTGGCAGAGGGTCAGGAGGGGTGGGTCTGGGTCTGGACCTCGGTGTCGCCGTGGCCGGAGTTGGCGCCCTCGCTGGGCTCTCGCTCCTTGCGGCGCAACAGGAACGACGCCAGCGCCAGGAAGATGATCGTGCCGGTCAGCAGCCCCATCAGCCGCAGCGTGTCGGCGAACTCGGGCTTGCCCAGCAGGTCGGGCGCCTTGACCGACAGCACGACGATCTCCTTGATCGAGGCGATGATGCCGACCAGCAGGAAGGGTTCGGCCACGAGCTCACGCCTGGACAGGGTGGTGCGTACCGCGAAGAGAAGCTCGACGACGATGAAGACGAGCAGCAGCAGGTCGAGGATGTCGGCGGCCACCTCGACCACCCCGCCGGTGCCGAGGTCCCCGAAGGTCAGCACGGTCTTGCCGATCACCACGGAGGCGACGGCGAACAGGATCACCGCCACGGCGAGGTAGATGACGTTCTCGACCCGCTCGATGGTTCGTTCGATCCAGTCCGTCATGACGGACATCCTGTCCGACCTGCGGTGATCCGTCACCCGGGTGGCTACTGGTCCGTATGCCGGGATGGCCATTGCCGGATCCCCGGCCGCCGTCACACTTGTGAACTGAATCACACGCGCACGCCAACGGAGCCGTTCGCGCGGTCCCATCCCCGACCGCCGAATCCCCTCAGGAGCCCCATGGCGCCCGCCATCCACCCCGTCGTCGCCGACGTCACCGCCCGGGTGACCGACCGCAGCCGCGCCAGCCGCACGGCATACCTGCAACGCATCTCTCGCGCCGCCTCCGAGCTGAGCCTGCGCCCGGCGCGCACCGACCTCGGCTGTTCCAACCTCGCCCACGCGGTCGCCGCGTGCGGCGGCAGCGACCGGACCACGATGGCGGCCGACACCGGTGTCAGCCTCGGGATCATCACGTCCTACAACGACATGCTCTCGGCGCACGCGCCGTTCGAGCACTACCCGGCCGCGATGAAGCAGACCGCCCGCGAGGTCGGTGCCGTCGCCCGCGTGGCCGGTGGCGTGCCTGCGATGTGTGACGGCATCACCCAGGGCCGGGCGGGCATGGAGCTCAGCCTGTTCAGCCGCGACGTCATCGCGATGTCGGCCGCCATCGCACTCAGCCACGACGTGTTCGACGGCGTCCTCATGCTCGGCGTCTGCGACAAGATCGTGCCCGGGCTCGTGGCCGGGGCCCTGTCGTTCGGCCACCTGCCGACCGCCCTGGTGCCGGCCGGCCCGATGGCCTCGGGCCGCTCGAACGCCGACAAGTCCGAGACCCGCAAGGCGTTTGCCGCAGGGGAGGTCGGGCGCGACGAGCTGCTCGCGAGCGAGGTGGCGTCGTACCACTCGCCCGGCACCTGCACCTTCTACGGCACGGCGAACTCCAACCAGATGCTCATGGACGTCATGGGACTGCACCTCCCAGGAGCGGCGTTCGTCCACCCCGACGACCCGTTGCGCGCGGCCCTCACGGCGGCGACGACGGTCCGGGTCGCCGAGATCGCAGCGTCCGACGCGCCGTACGGCATCGGCCAGGTCGTGGACGAGAAGACGGTCGTCAACGGGGTCGTCGCCCTGTTGGCGACCGGCGGCTCGACCAACCACACGATGCACCTCATCTCGATGGCAGCCGCAGCGGGCATCGACCTGACGTGGGAGGACTTCGACGACCTGTCGGCCGCGGTCCCGTCCATCGCCCGGATCTACCCCAACGGCCCCGCCGATGTGAACCACTTCCACGCAGCCGGCGGCACGCCGTTCCTCATCGGCACCCTGCTCGACCACGGACTGCTGCACGAGGACGTGCTGACCGTCGCCGGACCAGGGCTGCGGCGCTACACCCAGCGGCCGGTGATGATCGGCGGACAGCTCGGATTCGTCGACGCCGCAACGGAATCCGGTGACCCGGCCGTCCTTCGCCCGGCCGACGACCCGTTCACCGTCGACGGCGGGCTCCGCGTCCTCGGCGGCAGCCTGGGTCACGCGGTCATCAAGGTGTCGGCCGTCGCGGAGGAGCACCGGGTCATCGAGGCTCCAGCGCGTGTCTTCACCGACCAGGTCGGCTTCCTCCAGGCGTTCTCCCGGCGCGAGCTCGACCGCGACGTGGTCGTCGTGATCCGCGAGCAGGGTCCCAGCGCCAACGGGATGCCCGAGCTGCACGCCCTCACCCCTTCACTCGGAGTGCTCCAAAAGCGTGGGTATGCCGTGGCGCTGGTCACCGACGGCCGCATGAGCGGGGCGTCGGGCGCCATCCCGGCGGCCATCCACGTGACTCCCGAGTCCGTGCACGCCGGGCCGATCTCGAAGATCCAGGACGGCGACGTCATCCGGGTCGACTCTCTCACCGGTCGGCTGGACGTCCTCGTCGACGACGACGAGTTCGCGGCCCGGGTCCCGTCGCCGCGCGTCAGCGCAGAGGGGGTCGGCACCGGGCGCGAGCTGTTCGCGTCCATGCGGGCCGCCGTCGGTCGCGCCGACGAGGGAGCCCACGTCTTCGGCAGCCTCGGTCACGTCTGGGACCGAAGCGATGCCGCCCCGTTCGCCAGCCACGAGGAGACCCGATGACCACCGCCCACACCCTGACCGCCACCGGATCGCCGGCACCCACGAAGCCGGTGCTGCACAGCGAGGCGGACATCCTCGACCTGGCCCCGGTCATCCCGGTGGTGGTCCTGGACTCCGTCGAGCAGGCGGTGCCGTTGGCGCGGGCGCTGGTGCGCGGCGGCATACCCGTCATCGAGATCACGCTGCGCAGCGCTGCCGGCCTCGGCGCGATCGAGGCGGTGGCCTCGCAGGTCGAGGGCATGGTCGTCGGCGCGGGCACGGTGGTCACGCCGGAGCAGGTGCAGCAGGTCAAGGACGCGGGGGCGCAGTTCCTGGTCACCCCGGGATCGCCGCCGCGCCTGCTCGACGCCGCGCTCGCCAGTGGCCTGCCGCTGCTCGCGGGCGCCGGCACCCTGACRGAGATGCTCGTGCTGGCCGAGGCCGGGCTCGAGGCGATGAAGTTCTTCCCGGCCGAGGCCAGTGGCGGGCGGCCCTACCTGTCTGCGGTGAGCGGGCCGTGTCCGCACCTGCGGTTCTGCCCGACGGGTGGGATCACGCCCGAGACGGCGGCCGCGTGGTTGGCACTGCCGAACGTCGGCTGTGTCGGCGGGTCCTGGCTGACGCCGAAAGACGCTGTGGCGCAAGGGGACTGGGACCGCATCGAGGCCCTGGCCGCCGAGGCCGCCGCCCTGCGCCACCCCTGACGCACGCCCCTGGGTCGACTTCTGGCCACCGATCCCGCTCCGACAGCGCTCAGACCGGCGAAGTGGGCCATGCGTGGCCAGAAGTCGGCTGCGGGCATGGAACAGCCCGTGGGCTTCGCCTCGCCGACAACGATCGGCTCGGCTTGCGCAGGGGACGACCTGCACGGCCCACGGGCTGCGGTGAACTGCTTGGGATTGCGCCGGATGGCGGACCTCGAGCAGTCGAGGTGCGCTAGCGCGCAGTCACCTCACGCGTCCAAATTGAAATCACTTCTTGGACCACCTCCCTTCCGTGTAGCTCGACGCTAATTCGGGAAGGTCGGCTGGTGCAACGGTTTTATCGAAACTGTTGCGGGCTCAGACGGAGGTGACGACCTCGTCGTAGTCGAGGCGGGGCAGCCGGTCCATCCAGGCGCCCTCGGCGGGGCGACCGATGTTGACCACCGCGATCGTGCGGTGGGCACCGTCGGGGAAGAACTCACGGTCCACGCCGTCGGCGTCGAACCCGGTCATCGGCCCGGCTGCCAGGCCGGCCGCACGGACGCCCAGGATGAAGTAGGCGACCTGCAGGGTGGCGTTGAGGGTGGCCGACCCCTCGCGCATCTCGTCGTTGCCGGCAAACAGGTCGCGTGCACCCTCGAAGTGCGGGAAGACCTTGCCGAGCTCGTCGTGGAAGTCGGTGTCGGCAGCAAGCACGGCCACCAGGGGAGCGGTGGACGTCTTCGCCTTGTTGTTGCCGCCCATCAGCTCGACCAGTCGGCCGCGTGCCTCGGGCGTGCGCACCAGGACGATCCGCAGCGGCTGGTTGTTCATCGACGTCGGCGCCCACTTCACGAGGTCGTAGATGGCGCGCACCTGCACCTCGGTCACCGGCTCGTCGGTGAAGGCGTTGGCGGTGCGGGCGTCGCGGAACAGCAGGTCCTGAGCCTCGGGGGACAGCTCCAAGG
>NZ_JBFUEP010000028.1:0-58098 GCF_056403895.1 Pedococcus sp. P2_E5 | reverse complement strand
GATCGTGTGCATGGCCGCTCAGCAGCGACTGGTCACCGGGCCCGCCCTGCTGGCGACCTCGGCTCGCCGTCACGGCCGCACTCGACGGGCCTTCATCCAAACCCTTGTGCGCGACGTCGCCGATGGCGCGCAGGCCCTCGGCGAGCTCGACTTCGCCCGTCTTTGTCGCGCCAGGGGGATCCCCGAGCCAACCCGACAGGTGGTGCGTCACGGGCCGCGAGGACGGATCTATCTCGATGTCGCCTGGGAGGAGCATGGGGTCGTCGTGGAGGTCGACGGCGCCCAACATCGACAGGGCCTGGCCATCACGGCGGACAACCTGCGGCGGAACGGTCTGCAGCTGGGGGGCGAGATCGTCCTCGCCATCGATCTGGTCGGCTTGCGTCTCGAGACGAGGGCCTTTCTGGACCAGGTACAGGCGGCGCTTTCCGTCGCGCGATTCCGACGGTCTCCATGAGGCCGGAGGACGCGAGTGCGTGCGACTACTTCCGGATAGCCGGAAGTTCCACTTCCAACAGGGCGCGTGAGGGGACGGGCGTATGCCGCGTGGCGGGCCACGCGGCATACCTGCCCTATCCTTGGCGGCGGATGAGTCGGTCAGGCGGTCGCGTCGGTGAGCAATCACCGCCGAGGAACGTCCGGGCTCCGAAGGGCAAGGTGGTGGCTAACAGCCACCCGGGGTGACCCGCGGGACAGTGCCACAGAGAACAGACCGCCACGGTGAACCATCCGGCTCCGGCCGGACAGGCGCCGCGGTAAGGGTGAAACGGTGGTGTAAGAGACCACCAGCGGGCCAGGTGACTGGTTCGGCTCGGTAAACCCCACCTGGAGCAAGCTCAGACAGTGCGCGTTCGAGGGCGGCCCGCCCGAGTGCACGGGTAGAGCGCTGGAGGCAGTCGGCAACGGCTGTCGTAGATGGATGACCGTCTCCTGCTGGCCGGTAACGACCAGCGGTGACAGAACCCGGCGTATCGACCGACTCATCCACCATCCGTGCCGGCGGCGGCTACGACGCGTCACGTCCTACGGTGGGGGACATGCGGATCACCCACCTCGGCCACGCCAGCCTGCTCGTCGAGATCGCCGACGCGCGCATCCTGCTCGACCCGGGGGGCTGGTCGCCCGGTGCCCACGAGCAGCGCGACCTCGACGCCGTGCTCGTGACCCACCAGCATCCCGACCACCTCGACCAGGAGCGCTTCCCCGAGCTCCTGAAGGCCAACCCGCGCGCCCAGGTCCTGGCCGACCCGGACACCGCGAAGCTGTTGCAGGACAGCGGTTTCGACGTCGTCGCCTTCGGTCCCGGCGACCGAGCCACCGTCGGCGCGGGCCGGGTGACGGTGGCCGGCGTGGGGGAGCTGCACGCACTCATCCACGAGGACATCCCCCGGATCCACAACACCGGCATGCGGATCAGCGCCGACGGTGAGCCCACGTTCTTCCACCCCGGCGACGCGCTGGACGCCGAACCGGTGGGGGTCGACGTCCTCGCCTTCCCCCTCAACGCACCGTGGCAGCGCAGCCGGGAGATGACGGCCTTCCTGCGTCGCATCGCAGCGCCGCACGCGATCCCGATCCACGACGCCCTGCTCAGCAGTGTCGGACGCGCCCTCTACCTCGGCCAGGCGGGCAACCTCGGGTCGAAGGACACCCGGATCCACGACCTCGCCGACGGCGAGCCCGAGGAGTTCGCCAGCGGGGGCTGAGGGGCTGAGAGGGCTGAGCGGGACTGAGCGATGGCTGGGCAACGGTGGGCAGCGACGGCGACCACCCGGCATACCCTCTTCGCCCGGCTGGTGGACCGGATTTGGAGAGTTAGGTAAGGCTCACCTACTCTCCTCGCGTGCCCAAGAACCCGAAGGCCGCCAAGGGGACCAAGCTCGCCAAGGCGAAGAAGAAGTGCTGCAAGGACAAGCCGCGGTGTGCGCAGTGTCCTGTGGTGCTGATGCGCCTCGCGAAGATGGGCTACGCCGAGCAGGACGCCGACAAGCCCCGCCGCTACACGGTCGACACGAACGTGCCCAAGAAGGCCTTGCTCATCGCCAGGCAGCGCTGACGCTAGCGTCGGGTCCATGCCGGAGCCCGCGCCACAGATCGCCCTGCGCCTACGCGGCCTGACCAAGCGGTTCGGCTCGACCACCGCCGTCGACGGCCTCGACCTCGATGTGCCGCGCGGGTCCTTCTACGGGCTGGTCGGGCCCAACGGCGCAGGCAAGACCACGACGCTCTCGATGGCCACCGGGCTGCTGCGTCCCGATGCGGGCAGCGCGCACGTCCTCGGCACCGACGTGTGGGCCGACCCCGTGGGCGCCAAGTCGCAGATCGGGATCCTCCCGGACGGGCTTCGCCTCTTCGACCGCCTCACCGGCCAACAGCTCGTGACGTATGCCGGCCTGTTGCGTGGGATGGACCGTGGCCTCGTCGTCGAGCGCACCGGCGAGCTGCTCGCGGCGCTGGGACTCACCGATGCCGCCGGCAAGCTGGTCATCGACTACTCCGCGGGCATGACCAAGAAGATCACCCTCGCCTGCGCCCTGGTCCACGCCCCCCGGCTGCTCGTCCTGGACGAGCCGTTCGAGGCCGTGGACCCGGTGTCAGCCCGCACGATCCGTCGGATCCTCGAGGACTTCGCGGCCACCGGCGGCACCGTGGTGCTCTCGAGCCACGTCATGGACCTCGTCGAGCGGATCTGCACCGATGTGGCGATCATCGCGGAGGGCACGGTCCGGGCGGCGGGGACGCTCGACGACGTCCGGGCGGGCGAAGGGCTGGAGGACCGCTTCCTCGGCCTCGTCGGGGGCGACACCCACGTGGAGGGCCTGGCGTGGTTGCGCACCTCCTCCGACTGAAGCTCGACCTCCTGCGCAACGGGCTGCGGCGCAGCGTCGCCGCCATCGTGGGGATGGTCGTCGGCGTGCTCTACGGAGGCGGCTTCGTCGTGGCAGGGCTCGCCGCGACGGTCACGCTCCGGGCCCAGGGTGACATCGACCTGGCGCGCACCGCGGTCGTCATCGCCGGAGCGGCGGGGCTGGCCGGATGGGCCCTCCTTCCGGTCCTGCTGTTCGGCATCGACCCCACGCTGGACCCCACCCGGTTCGCGACCTTCGCCGTACGCGAACGCACCCTTGCCCTCGGGCTCGCGCTCAGCGCCCTCGTCGGACTGCCCGGGGTCGCGACCATCCTCCTGGTGCTGGGCAGCGTGGTTGCGGGCTCCCGGTCGGTCGCAACCACGCTGGTGGCGCTCATCGGAGGGTTCCTCGGCCTGGCCACCTGCGTCCTGCTCAGYCGGATCGTCACGGCTGCCGCGTCTGCGGTGCTCGGCACGCGGCGCGGCCGCGACGTGGCGGGCGTGGCCGGCCTGCTCGTCCTCGTGAGCGTGGGTCCGCTCGTCGGTGGACTCAGCGACGGTGGCCTCGACCGGGCCACCCTCGACAGGCTCGCCGACGTACTCGCCTGGACGCCGCTGGGCTGGGCGTGGGCGCCCGCTGGTGACCTGGCCCTCGGCCACTGGGGTGCCGGACTGGCTCGACTCGCCCTGGCTGCGGTCCTCTGTCTGGCCCTGCTCGTGGTGTGGGAGCGGCTGCTCGTCTCCGTCCTGCGCAACCCGAGGCCCACCTCGGGCGACGGTGGCGCGGTGTCCGGTGGACTGGGGTTGTTCGCCCGGCTTCCCGGTACCCCGATGGGTGCCATCGCGGCGCGAGCCGGCACCTACTGGGTCCGCGACCCCCGCTTCAACATGCCGGCCGTGATGACGATCCTGCTCCCCGCGGGTCTGCTCATCCCCGGCATCGGGTCCGGGTCGGAGCTGGCCCTGGTCGCCATGCCGCTCGCCTCGGCCTACATGATCGGCTGGGGACAGCACAACGACGTCGGTTACGACTCCACGGCCTTCTGGATGCACGTCGCCGCCGGAGTCGACGGGGTCAGCGACCGGCTGGGACGGCTGTTTCCCTCAGGGTTGATGGCGGTCGTCTGCGTTCCCGCGTATGCCGTGCTGGGACCGGTGTTGGGCGCGCCCTGGCGGTTGCTGCCGGCCACCTTCGGCGTGGGTTGCGCCTTGGCGCTCAACGGTTTCGCGGTGGCCTGCGTGACCAGCGCCGTGAAGCAGTACGGCGTGCCTTCGCCGGGGGAGAACCCGTTCACGAGTCGTCCGGGCTCGACGGGGGTCACCCTCGGAGTGCAGGCGGTCTGTGGCGCAGCCGTGTTCGCGCTGTCCATCCCGGCGCTGGTGCTGGGTGTCCTGGCCTGGGTCGGCTGGCAGTGGGCGGCGTGGACGGTCCTGGCGGTCGGACCTGCGCTGGGGGTGGCCGCGCTGGTCGTGGGGGCCCGGATGGGTGCGGACCTGTTCCGCCGACGTCAGGCGATCCTGCTCCAGGACCTCATCTCGATGCGCTGACGGACGGCTGCCGCGCGACGTGGGCGCGGCAGCGGTCCGCGCGCCCACGGTGTGCCGTCGGGTGGGCTGGGCTACTTGTGGGCCGCGAGGTGGGCTGCGCCGATGATGCCGGCCTTGTTCTGGAGCGTGGCGGCCACGATCGGTGTCTTCAGCGTCAGCAGGTGCAGGAACTGCTCGGCGTCCTTGGACACCCCGCCACCCACGACGATGAGGTCCGGCCACAGGAGCGCCTCGAGGTGGCTGTAGTAGCGCTGCAGCCGCTTGGCCCAGTCCGGGTAGCTCAGCCCTTCCTTGTCCTTGATCGAGGAGGCGGCGCGGGTCTCCGCGTCGTAGCCGTCGATCTCGAGGTGCCCCAGCTCGGAGTTGGGGATGAGGACCCCGTCGTAGATCAGCGCGGACCCGATGCCGGTGCCCAGGGTCGTCATCACCACCAGGCCCTTCTGGCCCTTGGCGGCGCCGTAGTGGAGCTCGGCGACCCCGGCGGCGTCCGCGTCGTTGACGAGCACGATGTCGTGGCCGAGGACCTTCTCGAGCATCGGCTCGGCGTCGAAGTCGAGCCAGGCCTTGTCGATGTTCGCAGCCGAGCGGACGACGCCATGGGTCACCACGCCCGGGATGGTCACTCCGATGGGGGAGTCGCCACGGACGTCGTCGAAGTGGTCGACGATCTGGTCGATCACCTGGGCCACCGCCTCCGGCGTCGACGGGAGGGGGGTGTCGATCCGCATCCGCTTGGCCGCGAAGGCGCCCTTGGACAGGTCGACGGGTGCGCCCTTGATGCCGCTGCCTCCCACGTCGATCCCCAACGGGAGCCCGTGCTTGGCCTGCTTGGCTTCCTTCGCCATCGGTCCGCCTCCTTGCGGTTGCCCTGCCCTGGGTGGTCGAACTTCAGGCCAGCGTCAGGATCTCGTTGCCGGTCTCGGTGATGAGGATGGTGTGCTCGAACTGCGCCGACCGGCGTCGGTCCGCGGTGACGACGGTCCACTTGTCGTCCCACATCTCCCAGTCCTGCGTCCCGAGGTTGAGCATCGGCTCGATCGTGAAGGTCATGCCCGGCTCGATGATGGTGCTGTAGGACGGCGCGGCGTCGTAGTGGGGGATGACCAGACCGCTGTGGAACGACCGCCCGATGCCGTGACCGGTGAAGTCGCGGACGACGCCGTAGCCGAAACGGCGCGCATAGCTCTGGATCACCCGTCCGATGACGTTGATCTCGCGGCCCGGGATCGCGGCCTTGATGCCGCGCATCATGGCTTCGTGGGTGCGCTCGACGAGCAGCCGCGACTCCTCGTCGACGTCTCCGCACAGGTAGGTCGCGTCGGTGTCGCCGTGGACACCTCCGATGAAGGCGGTGATGTCGATGTTGACGATGTCACCGTCCTCGAGGGGGCGGTCGTCGGGGATGCCGTGGCAGATCACCTCGTTGACAGAGGTGCACAGCGACTTGGGGAATCCCTTGTAGCCCAAGGTCGACGGATAGGCGCCGTGGTCCATCAGGAACTCGTGGCCGACCCGGTCGATCTCGTCCGTCGTGACACCCGGCGCGATCACGGCGGCCGCCGCGGCCATGGCTTGCGCGGCGATGCGCCCGGCGACCCGCATCAGCTCGATCGTCTCGGCGTCCTTGACCTCGGGAGCGTCGTCGCGGGTGGGGCCCGGCCGGTCGACGTACTCCGGCCGCCTGATCGACGCCGGCACCGGGAGACGCGGGGACACCACGCCCGGGGCCACGCTTGCGTAGGTCAACGGCATACGGTGGAGTCTAGGGACGTATGCAGATCCGTCGAGTTGGAGGGCACCCCATGGCCTACTGGTACAACGTGAGCAGCGGTCAGGTCGAGAGCGACGACAACAAGAGCCAGGGCGAGGACCTCATGGGCCCGTACGGCTCCGAGGCGGAGGCTGCGAATGCGCTCCAGACCGCCCGTGAGCGCACGGAGCAGTGGGAAGCCGAGGACAGGGCGTGGGAAGAGGGTCGCTCCGAGGACTGAGCCAGCCGTTGCCCGCAGCGCTCAGCCGCCGGAGCGGTGGACGGAGACGGCGTATCCCGACTCCGGCCCCCAGGTCTCACGGCCCCAGGTGCTGAAACGCCGCGTCAGCGTCAGGCCGGCGACCTCGCACGCCCGGTCGTAGTCCTCCAGTGGAGTCACCGGGCACCCCTGCGGGAGGTGCGACGAGTCCAGGCCGAAGCCGGCGACGAGCAGTCCGCCGGGTTGCAGGTGCGCGGCCATCCGTTGCAGGGCGAGGAGCAGGGTGCCCGGGGCAAGGAGCGGGATCACGTTGCCGGCCAGCACGGCGAGCTCGAAGGCCTGGGACCGCAGCTGCAGTCGGCTCAGGTCCTGGCGCACCCAGGTCGTGGAGGGGTCGCGCTGCTCGGCCACCTCGATCATGGCGGCGTCTGCGTCGACGCCCACGCAGTGGTAGCCCAGGGCAGTGAGCTGGGTCGCGACCCGGCCAGTGCCGCAGCCCGCGTCCAGGACGCGCGCCGGCGCAGCGAGCAGCGACGCGACCAGGGCGGCCTCCCCGTGGATGTCCATCCCCTGGGCGGCGAGGTCGTCGAACCGCTGCTGGTACGCGGTCGCCGCGCCGGGCCCGCCCGAGACCTCGGACCACCGTGTGCGGGGCTCCATCTCGGTCATGCTCACTCACCCTCGTCCATGGTCGTGCGGTGATGCCCTCCAGCGTAGGTTCGGCGTGCCGCAGGGGAAAGGGCCGGGCAGGTGACGCCGAGCCGGTCGGCCGGTCGGAGCCGGACGGAGCCGGTCGGAGCCGGTCGGAGCCGGACGGGGCCGCCCAGAGTCGGTCAGCCCAGGTCGCGGAGCCCGGGCAGGACGCGGTCGGCGAAGGTGCGCAGGAACCGCGCCTGGTCGTGACCGGGACCGTGGAAGACGAGGTGGTTGAAACCCCAGTCGACGTAGGGCTTCACCGCAGCCACGACCTCCTCCGGGTCGTCCGAGACGATCCAGCGCGAGGCGACCTGCTCGTCGGGGAGCTCGTCGCCGAGCCTCTCGAGCTCAAGGGGGTCGCTCGTGCCGTGCTTCTGATCAGCGGTCAGGGACAGCGGCGCCCAGAACCGGCAGTTGGCCACGGCCTGCCCTCGGTCGGGGTCCCACGACAGCTTGATCTCGATCATCCGGTCGAGGTCCTCCCGGGTGCGGCCGGCCTTGCCGAGGCCCTCGTCGACGGCCGGGAGGAGCTTGTCGCGGTAGAGCTCCTCACCCTTGCCGGAGGTGCAGATGAACCCGTCACCGGACCGGCCGGCATACCGCGCGACGAGGGGGCCGCCGGCGGCGATGTAGACGGGGACCGGCTGCTCCGGCCGGTCGTAGACGGTCGCGTCCACGGCCCGGTAGTAGTCGCCCTCGAAACTGACGCGCTCCTCGCTCCACAGCCGCCGCATGAGCGCGACGGCCTCACGCAGCCGGGCGAACCGCTCCTTGAACTCCGGCCACTCCTGCACGGACCCGACCACGACCTCGTTGAGGGCCTCGCCGGTCCCGATGCCGAGCACGACCCGCCCCGGGTACAGCGACCCGAGTGTGCCGAACGCCTGCGCCACCACGGCGGGGTTGTAGCGGAACGTCGGCGTCATGACCGACGTGCCGATCTGCACCCGCTCGGTGCGCTCGCCCAACGCCGCCAGCCAGGCGAGGGAGAACGGCGCGTGGCCACCGTGGTGACGCCACGGCTGGAAGTGGTCGGAGATCAGGACGCTGTCCAGCCCGACCTGCTCGGCCAGCACCCCGAAGTCCAACAGCTCCCGGGGGGCGAACTGCTCGGCGGAGGCCTTGTACCCGATGCGCAGCGTCATGCGCCCACCGTATGCCGCGTGGCCGGGTCCTGCTCCGAGGGTTCCACGCAAAGAGGGTCCTCCACTGGGTTCGCGGGACGCGTGACAGGCTCGGGCCATGGCCACACCGCCCGGAGCGCTCACCGACGACGACCGGCCCCTCGGATCCGCACTGACCGACGACGAGCGCCGGGCCGCGGCCGCGGTGGATGTTGACGCCCTCCTGGCCGACCTCGCCGAGCTCGTCTCGTTCGCACCGGTGGGTGGCAGCGAGGGAGAGCCGGCCGTGCAGCGCTGGTGCGCCGACCGGCTGCGCGACCTCGGGCTGACGGTCACGGAGTGGGACGTCGACCTGCCGGCCCAGGTGGCGCACCCGGACTTCCCCGGCATGGAGGTCGAGCGAGACACCCTGGTGGCGGTGGTCGGGGTGTGGGGACCCGATGGCAGCGAGTCCGCGGGCGAGACACCGGCGCTCGTCCTTTGCGGCCACACGGACGTGGTGCCCGTCGAGGACCCCACGCGGTGGCGGACCGACCCGTTCCGGCTTTCCCTCCACGACGGGATCCTCAGCGGACGCGGCACCTGCGACATGCTCGGCGGCGTCGCCGCGGTGCTCGCCGCGGTCCGCGCCCTGAGGTCGTCGGGAGCACAGCTGGCCCGACCGCTGGCGGTGCACGTCGTCAGCGGCGAGGAGGACGGCGGGGCCGGCGCGTTCGCGACGCTCCGTGCCGGACACCTCGGTGCGGCCTGTGTCATCGCCGAGCCCACCGGTGGCGCGGTCATCCCTGCCAACGCCGGGTCGCTCACCTTCCGGCTGGAGATCGACGGGCGGGCGGCCCACGGCTCGACGCGCACCGAGGGCGAGAGCGCCGTCGACCACCTCGCCGTGGTGCAGTCGACCCTGCGCGCGCTCGAGGCCCAGCGCAACGCGGAGCCCCCGGAGTTGTTCGCCCACCTCGACCTGACGGCGCCGATCTCCATCGGCATCGTCCGCTCCGGCACCTGGGCGAGCACCGTCCCGGACCTGCTCGTGGCGGAGGGCCGGTACGGCGTGCTGCCGGGCGAGCCGTTGCCCGGCGCCCGGGACGTCTTCGAGGAGGCGGTCGCCCGCCTTGGTGACCAGGACCCGTGGCTGCGCGAGCACCCCGTCCGGGTCACCTGGCCCGGTGGGGTCTTCGCGTTCGGCTCCCTCCCGGACGGGCACCCGCTCCTGACCGAGACGGTTGCGGCAGCCGCCGCGGTGGGGTCGGAGGCCCCGAGGGTGGAGGGTGCGCCCTATGGCTCCGACCTGCGGCACTACGCGGCGCAAGGCATACCCACCGTGCAGTTCGGTCCGGGCGAGCTGCGGGCCGCACACGCCGTGGACGAGTCGGTGCGGCTGTCCGAGGTCGTGGCCTGTGCGCGGGCGTATGCCGTGCTCGCGCTGCGGCGGTGCGGTCCACCGCACCGCACCGCCGCACCGGTGGACTAGAAGGTGATTCCGCGCGCGGCGAAGCCGGCCTTGACCACCGCTGCTGCGGCGGCGCCGTCGCTGGCCAGCGCCTTGGTGTACGTCGCCTTGGCCGCGGCAGCCCACGTCGTGTCGGCCGCGTAGTCGAACTGGCTGTCGACGAGGGTGCGGTCCCAGTCCTCGGTCGTGAGGCCCAGCGCGACGTAGCCCTGGCGGATGTCCCAGAGCGCGCGGCTCCAGATCTGGCCGTCGAAGTGCACGCGCTGCACGCGGTCGGCGACCTTGAGGTCGAGGTCGATCTGGCGAAGGCAGTGCGGAGTGGTGGGATCGTAGGAGGTGGCGTCCCAGTCCATGACGCAGGCCGGGTTGGCCGCGACCGGCCAGCCGTAGTCCTTGGCGGCATCGAGCCCGACGGTCACCGCGAGGTAGTCACCGAAGGACTCGCCGATCGCTCCCGCGTCGACGCCCACGCCGAAGCCGGTGACCTGCGAGTCGTGCACGGCGTGGCCGTACTCGTGGACGATAACCTCGGCGTCCTCGGCGTCGTCGACCCCTCCCTTGCCGAGCCGGATGTAGTCGTGCTTGTCCCAGCTGTAGGAGTTGTCGGCGCCGAACTGGTCGATGCGGGCGTCCTGGCTCTCCTTGTTGACCGGACGCAGGGTGGAGCCGAAGCCCAACGACTGGAGGTACTCCTGGGCCTGGTTCATCCAGAAGTACGTCATGACCTGCTCGAAGCGGTCGTCCCGGCGGTCGTAGACGAAGGTGTTGGTCGGGCTGTAGGCCTCGTCGCCGGTGCTGGAGCGGACGTTGACCCAGGAACCGACGAGACGGCCGGAGCCGTCGAGGTTGCGCAGCGCGACGTTGCGGTACTGGGCTGCGGGCACCGCGGTGGCCGAGTCCTTCTGGTCGGTCAGCGACTGGTCGCCACTCGACTGGACGGGGTTGACCATGAACACCGCGCCCGTGCCGGTGGACTGGCCGTTGCCTGGTTTTGCGGCCTGCGCCGGCGTGGCCAGGGCCAGCCCGACGAGGCCGAGGGCTGTCGTCGCGGCGATTGCGGCGTGCTTGCGCAGTTGGACCATTGGGGTTCCCCTTCGTCAATGCCGACCGGGTCATGTGCCGACCCGGCCCGGACCTCAGGGAATCTAGACCTTCACGTCGTCAGCCGGAACCCCCGCGCGCCGGGCTGTGCGGGTCTACTCGAGGAAGGAGTTCTCCGGCGCGGGGAACGAGCCGGAGGCGACGTCGGCGGCATACGCGGCAGCCGCCTGACCCAGCTCGGTGCGAAGGTCGGCGTACTTCCTGACGAAGCGGGGAGCCTTGCCACCCCGCAGGCCGGCCATGTCCTGCCAGACGAGCACCTGGGCGTCGCAGTCCGGTCCGGCACCGATGCCGATCGTCGGGATCGTGAGCACCTCGGTGACCCTGGCGGCCAGCGGCGCGGGGACCATCTCCATGACGACGGCGAAGCAGCCGGCCTTCTCCAGCGCGACCGCGTCCTCGACGAGCCGGTCGCCGGAGTCGCCTCGGCCCTGGACGCGGTAGCCGCCGAGGACGTGCTCGCTCTGGGGCGTGAAGCCGATGTGACCCATGACCGGGATGCCGGCGCGGACCAGCAGCTCGACCTCCGGGACCATCGGCTTGCCGCCCTCGAGCTTCACCGCGTGGGCGAGGCCCTCCTTCATCATCCGGGTGGCCGTGGCCAGGGCCTGCTGCGGGCTGGCCTGGTAGGACCCGAACGGCAGGTCGGCGACGACCATGGCGTGCTTGGCGGCCGAGGTGACCGCCCGTACCAGCGGGACGAGGTGGTCCACCGTCACCGGCACGGTCGTCTCGAAGCCGTAGACGTTGTTGCCGGCGGAGTCACCGACGAGCAGTACGGGGATGCCCGCCTCGTCGAAGATCTCGGCGGAGTACATGTCGTAGGCGGTGAGCATGGCCCACTTCTCGCCCTTCTCCTTCATCGCCTGAAGGTGCGGGATGCGCACGCGGCGCTGGGGCGCGGCCTGGGCGCCCGTGCCGTAAGGGGCCGTGACCTCGCCGGTGGGGGGAGGCGTCGTTGGCTGATCGCTCATCCCGCCATCCTAGGAGGGGGTCGAGGCACGGTCCGGGCGACCTCCCGGCGCCCATGAGGTGCCCACTGGAGCCAGGGGGGCTCGGTCGAGCCGAGCGGGCTGAAATCGCAAATCGGGCGAATGGGATAGCGACCGATCGGTCAGAAATTTACGAAGTCCATAACCGACGAGGCCTTGGTATGCCGCCCGCCGCGTGTTTGGCTCGCCCTTGCGTGTGCCGAGAGGGGTCGCGCACAGACACTGGAGGATTCGTGAACAGACGTCATCTGAGCCTGGTCTCGGGAGTTGCGGTTACCGCCGTCGCCCTGAGCCTGGCTTCCGCACCTGCACAGGCAACCCCTGTGCAGGGCGACAAGGAGCCCACGGCCAACAACCGTGAGCACGACCTGCCGAACCCGCTCGGCGACGCCGCCCGCGCCCTGCGCAAGGAGGCCGTCGACAAGCTCGTCAAGGGCGAGGCGACCACCGAGATGCGGGGTGGCCAGCGCGTCATCAAGCTCGCGGGCAACGCCCAGGCGCCCAAGGGGAGCAAGGCTGCCCAGGACCGCTTCGTGTCCTACCCGGTCGAGCGCGAGGAGGACATCTTCACCGTCCTCACCGACTTCGGGACGCAGACCAAGACCGGCTTCGACGCCACCCCGGGTCCGGTGCACAACCAGATCCCGGCACCGGACCGCGTCTGGGACGGGGACAGGACCGACGACAACTCCACCGCCTGGACCGCGGACTTCAGCCGCGCCCACTACGAGGAGATGATGTTCGGCGAGGGCGAGTCGTTCAAGGACTTCTACCTCAAGCAGTCGAATGGTCGTTTCGTGGCCAAGGGTGACGTCTCCGACTGGGTGACCGTCCCCTACAACGAGGCCCGCTACGGCCGGAGCAACAACGCCGACGGCTACTGGAACTACGTCAAGGACACCGCCACCTCCTGGTACGACGCCCAGAAGGCGGCCGGGAAGAGCGACGCCGAGATCACGACCTACCTCAAGCAGTTCGACAAGGTCGACCGCTACGACGCCGACCAGGACGGCAACTTCAACGAGCCGGACGGCTACATCGACCACTTCCAGGCCATCCACGCCGGCGAGGGCGAAGAGGCAGGCGGTGGCGCCCAGGGCACCAACGCCATCTGGTCGCACCGCTGGTACGCCTACTCCACCGACGCCGGCAAGACCGGCCCGGAGGGCGCGAAGCTCGGAGGCGTGCCGCTGGGCAACTCCGGCATCTGGATCGGTGACTACACCACCGAGCCCGAGAACGGTGGCCTCGGCGTCTTCACCCACGAGTTCGGCCACGACCTCGGCCTGCCGGACTACTACGACACCGCAGGCGGCGACAACGGCACCGGCTTCTGGACGCTGATGTCCGGTGGTTCGTGGCTGAACCACGGCACCGACTCGATCGGCACCACGCCGGGCTACATGGGTCCGCTCGAGAAGCTCCAGCTCGGCTGGCTCGACTACAAGACCGTGCCCTACGGCCAGGACATGACGGTCAAGCTCAACCCGGCCGACCAGCCGAAGACCACGTCGTCCTACCAGGCCCTCGCGGTCACGCTGCCGGACAAGACGATCAAGGCCGACTACAACACCCCGCACTCGGGCTCGTACGAGTGGTGGGGCGGGGCCAATGACAGCCTCAACAACACCCTGACCCGCACGGTGGACCTCACCGGCGCGACCAGCGGTTCGGTCTCGGCCTGGCTGCAGTACAACATCGAGCAGGACTACGACTACCTCTACGCCGAGGTGAGCACCGACGGTGGCGCGACCTGGAAGGACGCGGCGGCGCCGATCTCCGGTCCCTCCGACAACGCCGGTCTGACCCCGTGGGCCCAGAAGTCCTGGGACCTCACGCCGTATGCCGGCCAGAGCGTCCAGTTCCGCTTCCGCTATGCCACCGACGGCGGTCTGCACTTCGAGGGTCCGTTCCTCGACGACCTGGCCGTCACCGTCGGCGGCACCACCGTGTCCGACGACGTCGAGGGCGCTACCAACGGCTGGACCGCCAAGGGGTTCAGCCGCATGACGGGCTCGACCTCCGAGGTCGTCAGCCACTACTACCTGGCCGAGAACCGCACCTACACCGGATACGACGCGACCCTCAAGACGGGTCCGTACAACTTCGGCTGGGCGAACTCCAGGCCTGACTGGGTGGAGCGGTTCCCCTACCAGAACGGCATGCTGGTCTGGTACGTCGACGGTGAGTTCACCGACAACAACACCTCGGGCCACGCGGGTGGCGGCCAGTCGCTGCCGGTCGACGCCCGTCCGGCACCGGTGACCTTCGCCGACGGCGCCCGCCTGGGCAACCGTCGGCAGCCGTGGGACGCCACCTTCGGGCTCGAGCGGACCGACGCGGTGACCTTCCACCGCAACGGCACCGCGCTCGACGTCGCCTCCCAGCCGGCCATGCCGGTCTTCGACGACAGCGACCCGATGCGGTACTGGAGCGCGAAGAACCCCTGGTCCTCGGTCCAGGTTGCCGGATCCGGCACGGTCATGAAGGTCAACAAGTCGGAGGACGGCGGCAACCTGCTGCAGGTCCAGGTCAGCTTCAAGTGACCTGCGCCCGGCTGGCAGGGGTCCGCCGGGCGTAAGACGGGGCGGGGCCCCGGGAGCGATCCCGGGGCCCCGTTTCGCGTGCCCCTCGCATGCTGATCCCGGCTCGAGTGGTGCGTCCACTGTCCCCGGGACAGACTCGGGAGAGGTCGCCGACCAGCGGCGACAACGGTGATGGAGGACTGATGTCAGACAACTTCGAGGTCGCCCAGAGCAGCTCCGGGGGCGAGCTGCCCGAGGAGAAGCGGCACGAGGTCGTGGCGGCCCAGCTGCGCGGCGAGGCCAAGGCGGCGGGGCAGGGCCCCGAGGCGGTCGTGGCAGCGGTCAGCGCTGAGCTGGAGTCGCTCGGCCTGGAACCGAACCCTGCCGAGCTGCACCGGCGGTACGAGGAGATCGACCCCGACATCCCGGAGCTCACCGACGCCGGCGACGACGTGCCACCGGCTGACCAGGGGACCGGTGCGGCCGCCTCTGCCGACACCCCCGGGGCGGACGGTCCCGTGGCGGCAGGCGTCGACGCCTCCCGTGCCCACGCACCGGTCGACGACCCCGAGGCCGACCAGACCACGAGGTAGCCCGGCCCGTAGGCTTCCCGGGTGGACTACGACGACGTCGTCATCGGTGCCGGTCACAACGGGCTGACCGCCGCGGCATACCTCGCCCGGGCAGGGCGCCGTGTGCTGGTGCTCGAGGCCGGCAACCACGTCGGTGGGGCGGCCGTGTCGGCCCAGGCGTTCGCCGGCGTCGACGCGCGCCTGTCGCGCTACTCCTACCTCGTGTCGCTGATGCCGCGCGAGGTGATCAGCGACCTCGACCTCGACGTCCAGCTGATCCGGCGGCGCTACTCCTCCTTCACGCCCGTCCCTGACCGCCCGGAGCGCGGGCTGCTGGTCGACCATGGTGACGCCGCCTCGACGGCGGCCGGCTTCGCGGCCCTCACCGGAGGAGCAGCGGAGTATGCCGCGTGGCAGGACTTCTACGGGCGGGTGCACCATCTCGCCCAGCAGGTCTTCCCGACCGTGCTCGAACCCCTGCGCACCGAGGCAGAGGTGGCCGCCCTCGTCGGGGACGACGCGCTCTGGGAAGCCCTGGTCCGACGCCCGCTGGGTGAGGTGCTCGAGGCCGAGTTCGGCGACGACACGGTGCGGGGCATCGTGGCGACCGACGCCCTCATCGGCACCTTCGCGGACATGGGCTCGGCCGACCTGCGGCAGAACGTCTGCTTCCTCTACCACCTCATCGGGGGAGGGACGGGCGACTGGGACGTGCCCGTCGGTGGCATGGGTGCCGTGACGGACGGACTCGCTCGCGCCGCAGTCAAGGCGGGAGCCGAGATCCGCACGGGGACAAGGGCGCTCGCGGTCGACCCCGACGGTGTGGTCAGCTGGGACGGTGGCGAGGCGCGGGGCTCGACGATCCATGCGGCCTGCGCGCCCGCCGTCCTCAACACGCTGCTCCGCGCGGCGGGCGCCGACACCGTCCCGACCGAGGAGGCGCCCGAGGGCGCCCAGCTCAAGGTCAACATGCTCCTGTCGCGCCTGCCGCGGCTGCGCGACCGGGACGTCGACCCGACTGCCGCGTTCGCGGGCACGTTCCACGTCAACGAGGGCTACGCCCAGCTGCAGGAGGCGTATGCCGCCGCTGCCGCCGGCCGGGTGCCGCAGGTGCCGCCGTGCGAGATCTACTGCCACAGCCTGTCGGACCGTTCGATTCTCGGACCCGAGCTCGCCGCCGGCGACGCGCAGACCCTCACCCTGTTCGGGCTGCACCTGCCGGCCCGCCTGTTCCGGGGGACGACCACCGAACACGACCTGGTCAAGGACCTCGCCCTCGCCCGGACCCTGGAGTCGCTGAACTCGGTGCTGGCCGAGCCGATCCAGGACGTCCTGCTGCGCGACCCCGACGGAGCGTTCTGCATCGAGGCGCGGACCCCGGTCGAGCTCGAGGCGGACCTCGGCCTGCCTGGCGGCAACATCTTCCACCGCTCGCTCCAGTGGCCGTGGGCCGAGCGGGAGGACGAGGTCGGCACGTGGGGCGTCGAGACACCGCACGAGAAGGTGCGCATCGCGGGAGCCGGCGCCCGACGTGGTGGGGGAGTGAGCGGCATACCGGGTCACAACGCGGCCATGTCGGTGCTCAAGGGCTGAGCTGCCGCGAGAGGCGCTGCGCCCCGCACGCGCACCCGACCCCCTGCGAAGACACAGCGACTCGCGGGTTCGCGACGTAACGCTGGGGAAACACAACTAGGGCAGGATTCGTCACATGGATCGTCAGCAGGAGTTCGTCCTCCGCACCATCGAGGAACGCGACATCCGCTTCGTGCGGCTGTGGTTCACCGATGTGCTCGGGACCCTCAAGTCCGTGGCCGTCGCACCAGCCGAGCTGGAGGGGGCGTTCGCCGAGGGCATCGGTTTCGACGGCTCGGCCATCGAGGGCTTCGCGCGGGTCTACGAGGCCGACATGCTCGCCAAGCCTGACCCCGCGACCTTCCAGGTGCTGCCGTGGCGCGGTGACAACCCCGGCACGGCGCGGATGTTCTGCGACATCACGCTGCCCGACGGCTCGCCGAGCCACGCCGACCCGCGACACGTCCTGCAGCGCGCCCTCGCCCGGGCGGCCGACCTCGGCTTCACCTTCTACACCCACCCCGAGATCGAGTTCTACCTGCTCAAGGCCGGGTTCAAGCCGGGCGAGAACCCCGAGCCCATCGACCAGGCCGGGTACTTCGACCACGTCCCGCACGGCACCGGCCACGACTTCCGGCGGGCCGCGATCACCATGCTCGAGTCGATGGGGATCTCGGTCGAGTTCAGCCACCACGAGGGTGGGCCGGGCCAGAACGAGATCGACCTGCGCTACGCCGACGCGCTGTCCACCGCCGACAACATCATGACCTTCCGCACCGTCATCAAGGAGGTCGCGCTCGAGCAGGGCATCTTCGCCTCCTTCATGCCCAAGCCCTTCTCCGAGCACCCGGGGTCCGGCATGCACACCCACATGTCGCTGTTCGACGGTGACAGCAACGCCTTCTACGAGGCGGGCGCGCCCTACCAGCTGAGCAAGGTCGGGCGGCAGTTCATCGCGGGGCTGCTGCGTCACGGCGCCGAGATCACCGCGGTCACCAACCAGTGGGTGAACTCCTACAAGCGGCTCTGGGGCGGCGGCGAGGCCCCGGCCCACCTGACCTGGGGCCACAACAACCGGTCCGCGATGGTCCGCGTGCCGATGTACAAGCCCACCAAGGGCCAGAGCAGCCGCGTCGAGGTGCGTACCCTCGACGCCGCCTGCAACCCCTACCTCGCCTTCGCGCTGATGCTGTCTGCGGGACTGAAGGGCATCGAGGAGGACTACGAGCTCCCCGCCGAGACCGAGGACGACGTGTGGGGCCTCACCTCCGCCGAGCGCCAGGCGATGGGGATCGAGCCGCTGCCCACCTCGCTCTACGAGGCGATCCGCGTGATGGAGAAGAGCGAGCTCGTCGCCGACACGCTGGGCGAGCACGTCTTCGACTTCTTCCTGCGCAACAAGCGCGCCGAGTGGGACGACTACCGCGGCGAGATCACCCGGTTCGAGCTCGAGCGCTACCTGCCCGGTCTGTGACCGACCCGTCCGCCTGCTCCGGTATGCCGCCCGCTGACCGGGGCAGGCGTGTGTCACCTACCAGTGGGTAGTCTGTCGCGGTGACCTCCGGCCGCGTTGTCTCCCAGACGGCCACCCTCGCCCGACTCGGGTTCGCCGATCCACCTCGCGCGGAGCACCTGCTCGCCGACCCGGCGCTCGCCGGGCTCATCGACCCCCTCGACGACCTGTTCAGCGACGGTCTGCCCGATGCCCTCGGTGCCGTCGCCGACCCCGACCTCGCCCTGCTCAGCCTCGTCCGGCTCATGGAGTCGCTGCGTGCCTCTGCGCCGCGGCGCCGCGACGTCGAGTCCGGGTCCGGGGCGCAGGTGTCGGGCCTCGTGGCGGCCCTGCGCCACCGCGGTCCCGCGCGCGACAGGCTGCTGGCCGTCCTCGGTGCCTCCACCGCCCTGGGCGACCACCTCGTGGCCCACCCCGAGCACTGGCGCAGCGTCGCGGACGCCCGCCCACGCACGCCAGACGAACGCATCCACGAGCTCGTCGAGGCCGTGCGCGCACCTGGCGAGCACACGGCATACGACGCACTGCGGATCGGTTATCGACGCCAGCTGCTGGGTATCGCGGCTCTCGACCTCACCTCCGGTGACCCCGAGCTGGCCCTGCCCGAGGCCGCCGCGGCGCTCGCCGACCTGGCCGAAGCGGCCCTCGAGGCGGCGCTCGTCATCGCCCGGGTGGAGATGGGGGAGCAGGCCGAGCTGTGCGACTTCGCGGTCATCGGCATGGGCAAGACGGGCGGACGTGAGCTCAACTACGTCAGCGACGTCGACGTCATCTTCGTCGCCGAGCCGCGCGACGGTGTCGAGGAGGCCAGCGCCATCGCGGCGGCCACGGGTCTGGCCACCCACCTGATGCGGGCCTGCTCGACCTCGACGGGCGAGGGGACCCTGTGGCCGGTCGACGCCGCCCTGCGTCCAGAGGGCAAGAACGGCCCCCTGGTGCGCACGATCGACAGCCACCGTGCCTACTACGAGCGGTGGGCCAAGACGTGGGAGTTCCAGGCCCTCCTCAAGGCGCGCCCGGTGGCCGGCGACCGGGCTCTCGGTGACGCCTACATCGCCGCCGTCAACCCGCTGGTCTGGGGCGCGGCCTCGCGGGACAACTTCGTCGAGGACGTGCAGGCGATGCGCCGGCGGGTCGAGCAGCACGTGCCTGCCGGGGAGGCCGAGCGCCAGCTCAAGCTCGGCCCGGGTGGGCTGCGCGACGTGGAGTTCAGCGTCCAGCTGCTCCAGCTCGTCCACGGCCGCTCCGACGACGCGCTGCGCTCGGGGACGACGCTCGAGGCCCTCGATGCGCTGGCGCGCGGTGGCTACGTCGGCCGCGAGGACGCTGCGACCCTCGACGCGTCGTACCGCCTCCTGCGCACGCTCGAGCACCGCATCCAGCTGTTCCGGCTGCGTCGCACCCACCTCATGCCGACGGCTGACACCGACCTGCGCCGGCTCGGCCGCGCCCTGGGCCACCGCTCCGACGCCGCCAAGGCCGTGGTCGCCCAGTGGCAGCAGCAGGCCCGCGAGGTCCGCCGCATCCACGAGCGCCTGTTCTACCGACCCCTGCTGGCTGCCGTGGCACGGCTCAGCTCGACCGACGCCCGACTCGCACCCGAGGCCGCCAAGGAGCGACTGGCCGCGCTCGGCTTCCGCGACCCCGGCGGGGCGATGCGCCACCTCGAGGCACTGACCGCCGGGGTGAGCCGTCGGGCCGCCATCCAGCGCACCCTGCTGCCCGTCATGCTGGGCTGGTTCGCCGATGAGGCGGACCCTGACGGAGGTCTGCTCGCCTTCCGCAAGGTGAGCGAGGAGCTGGGCTCGACCCACTGGTACCTGCGGCTGCTGCGCGACGAGGGCTCGGCCGCCGAACGCCTCGCGCACACCCTCGCCCGCAGCCGCTACGCCGCCGACCTGCTCGTCGGCGCGCCCGACTCGGTCGCGATGCTCGGCGACTCGGGAGGGCTCACTCCGTCGTCCCGCGACGACCTGGTCCGCAGGATGGCAGCGGCGGCGGGACGGCAGGGCGATGCCGACAAGGCCGTGCGGGCGGCCCGCAGCATCAGACGGCAGGAGCTGTTCCGGATCGCCGTGGCGGACCTCGCGGGAACCCTCGACCTCGCCGGGGTGGGCAGGGCCCTCACCGACCTCACCGCTGCGCTCGTCGAGACGGCGCTCCAGGTGGCCCAACGCGTCGTGGAGGACAAGCACGGACCACTGTCGACCCGGCTCCTGGCCGTGGGGATGGGCAGGCTCGGGGGTGGCGAGGTCGCCTATGGTTCCGACGCCGACGTGCTGTTCGTGCACGAGCCGTTCGACGGGGCGGATGAGGCAACCGCCCAGGAGCAGGCCCTCGAGACCGTGCAGGAGCTGCGTCGCCTGCTGGCCTCGGCAGGTCCCGACCCCCAGCTCGGACTCGATGCCGACCTGCGCCCCGAGGGCAAGAGCGGCCCGCTCGTGCGCAGCCTCGCCAGCTACCGCGCGTACTACAGCCGGTGGTCGCTCACCTGGGAGTCCCAGGCCCTGCTGCGGGCCGCCCCCCTGGCGGGCGACCTCGAGCTGGGTGCGCGCTTCGTCGAGCTCATCGACCCGCTGCGGTGGCCCCGGGACGGCCTCACCGACCAGCAGGTCCGGGAGATCCGGACGCTCAAGGCGCGGATGGAGGCGGAACGACTGCCCCGCGGTGCCGACCCCAAGAGCCACTTCAAGCTGGGCCGAGGCGGACTCTCCGACGTGGAGTGGACCGTGCAGCTGCTGCAGATGCGCCACGCCCACGCCGTGCCGACCTTGCGGACGACGAGCACGCTGCCCGCCCTCGAGGCTGCCGAGACCGCCGGGCTGATCACTGCGGACCACGCTGCCGCCCTGCGTGACGCGTGGTCGTTCGCCTCCCGGCTGCGCAACGCTGCCGTCCTCTACCGAGGCAAGGCAGTCGACAGCGTGCCGTCCGACCTGCGGGTCGCCGACGGCGTCAGCAGAATTCTCGGTGGCGAGCCCGGAAGTGGTGCAGATCTTGCGGAGGACTACCGCCGAACTGCCCGTCATGCGCGTACCGTGACGGAGTTCAACTTTTACGGTTCAACCTAGGAAGGTACGGTCGGCGCATGGCCACGGGCAGGGACGACTCCGTCACAGTCCCCTCCTTTTCCGAGGTCCTCCGCGCCCCGGTGTTCCTGCCGGTCTTCGTGGTCGCGACGCTCTCGACGTGGGGCGACTACATCGCCCGCATCACCGTGGCGGCGGTGGTCTACTCGTGGACGGGTTCGGCGTTGGCGACAGCGGCGACGTTCGCGGTCTCCCTGGTGCCAAGCATCCTGGGGCGGGCACTCCTCTCGCCGCTGTGCGACCGGATGCCGCCCCGGGTCTGCCTCGTCGGGACGCATCTGATCCGAGCGGCTCTGGTCGGCGTGCTCATCGTGGCGGTCTCGGCCACCGAGTCCCTGTGGCTCGTGCTCACGCTCGTCGCCGTCCTCGAGTTCGTCGGCGGCCCGGCAGTGACGGCCAGCCAGATGCTGCTGACCGACATCTTCCCGGACCGCCGGCTCTATGCCCGGGCGTTCGGGCTCACCACGCTCGCCGCCCAGGTCAACCAGGCGATCGGCCTGGCGATCGGCGGTGCCGTCGTGGGCCTCGTCGGGGACACGAAGACGTTGCTGCTCGACCTGGCGACGTTCCTCGTCGGCGCCGTCATCCTGATGGTGGTCAAGCCGCCGAAGTCGATCGTGAAGGTGGACGACGCACCGCTCTCCGGCCTGGTCGGTGACGTCGGCAAGGCCTGGCGCCAGATCCGGTCCAGCCGGGTGCTGACCTACATGCTCATGCTGTCGCTCGCGAGCGCACTGGCCATCGCGGCGCCTGAGGCCGTGGCTCTGCCCTACGCCGCCCAGCACAGCCCGTCGCCGACCTGGGGCGGCCTGCTGATGGCCGCGCCGATCCTCGGTGCCGTCGTCGGGCTGCTGATCATCGGCCGACTTCCCGCAGAGCGGCAGTCCGCCCTCGTCATGCGCCTGGCACTGCTCACCCCGCTGCCCCTGCTCGTGACGATCTTCGAGCCGCCGTTGCTCGTGGTGGGGGCCGCGTGGTTCCTCTGCGGCGCCCTGCAGTGCTACATGCTGCCGCTGCAGGCAGCCTTCACCCTGCTCGTCCCGACCGCGATGCGAGGTCGGGTGTTCGGGCTCGCCGGGGCCCTGTCCGTCGGCATCACGGGTGCCTGCTTCCTTGCTGCCGGCTGGATCTCCGAGCGCACGACACCCGCAGCCTCCGTCGGCATCTGTGCCGTCGTGACCCTCGGGGTGCTCGTGCTGCTCGCGGCCCGGTGGCCCAAGGAGGAGCTGGCCGGAAGCGTCGAGGCCACCTTCACCGTCCGGCAGGGCGGGGCGGCCCAGGTCGTGGCCCGCCTGGCCGTGGCCCGCCAAGGGGGAGTCGGCCAGGCCGCAGTGGGTCAGGCCGCAGCAGGTCAGGCCGCAGCAGGCCAGGCTGCAGCGGGCCAGGCCGCTGTGGGTCAGGCCGCCGGAAAGGCCGAGGCGCGGGAGACGGGGGAGGTCTCCGAAGTGGAGCGGTCTTCCGCACAGACCGGGGGCTGAGACCGCACGGGGTCGCCCAGAGCACCCGACCTAGACTTGACCCATGCTCTCCACGATCGACCTGCGCGGCCGGCCGCTCGGCATCCGCGAGCTGCGCCACCTGCTGCCGAGGGCGGAGTTCGACGTCGCCGCCGCGGTCGAGACGGTGCGGCCGATCTGCGAGGACGTCCGTCACCGTGGTGCCGCCGCGCTCTACGAGCTGGGGGAGCGGTTCGACGGCGTGCGCCCGACGACCTTGCGCGTCCCGGTGGCCGTGCTCGCGGCGGCCCTGGAGTCCCTCGACCCGCAGGTGCGGGCCGCCCTCGACGAGGCCATCCGCAGGGTTCGGATCGTCCACGAGGACCAGCGCCGCGCCACCACCACCACGACCGTCGTCCCCGGAGGCGAGGTCAGCGAGCGGTGGATCCCGGTCGACCGGGTCGGCCTCTACGTCCCCGGTGGACGCGCGGTCTACCCCTCCAGCGTCGTCATGAATGTCGTGCCGGCCCAGATCGCCGGTGTCGGCTCGCTGGCCGTCGCCAGCCCACCCCAGCGCGACAACTCCGGTGTCTTCACCGGCTACCCCCACCCGACGGTGCTCGCCGCGTGCGCGCTGCTCGGCGTCGACGAGGTGTATGCCGTGGGCGGCGCCCAGGCCGTGGCAGCGTTCGCCTTCGGCTTCGAGGACGCCTCCGGCGCCGAGGGGGCGAGGGTCGTCTGCGAGCCGGTGAGCCTCGTCACCGGACCGGGCAACATCTACGTCGCGGCGGCCAAGCGCTACCTCAAGGGCGTCATCGGCATCGACTCCGAGGCCGGCCCGACCGAGATCGCGATCCTCGCCGACGACACGGCGGTGCCTGCCCACGTCAGCGCCGACCTGATCTCACAGGCCGAGCACGACCCGCAGGCTGCCTCCGTCCTGGTGACCGCCTCGGTCGCCCTGGCCGAGGCGGTCCAAGCCGACCTCGAGGACCGCGTCGCCACCACCAAGCACTCCGAACGCGTCCGCGAGGCCCTCACGGGCCCCCAGTCCGGAGTGGTCCTCGTGGACGACCTCGACGCCGGCGTGGCCGTCGTCAACGCCTACGCCGCGGAGCACCTCGAGCTGCAGGTCGCCGACGCCGCCAGGGTCAGCCAGCGCGTGCGCAACGCCGGCGCGATCTTCGTCGGGCCACACTCGCCGGTGAGCCTCGGTGACTACGTCGCCGGGTCCAACCACGTACTGCCGACCGGTGGGTGCGCCTGCCACAGCAGCGGGCTCTCGGTGCAGTCGTTCCTGCGCGGAGTGCACGTGGTCAGCTACACCGAGGCCGCCCTCCAGGAGGTCGCCCACCACGTCGTCGCCCTCGCGCAGGCCGAGGACCTGCCCGCCCACGGCGAGGCGGTCCAGGTCCGCTTCGACGGGTCGTGACCGGCCGATGACCGAGATCGGCGGCTCCCGCATCGAGGGCCTGCTGCGCGAGGACCTGCGCGGTGGCACCCCCTACGGCGCACCCCAGCTCGACGTGCCCGTGCGCCTCAACACCAACGAGAGCTCCTACCCCGTCCCGCCATCGGTCGTGGCCGAGATCATGGCCGCGGTGGCCGACGTCGCGGCCGGCCTGAACCGGTACCCCGACCGGGAGTTCACCGACCTCCGGACTGCCCTCGCGGCATACCTGTCGTCGTCGGGGACTGCCGTGGACCCGGCCCAGGTGTGGGCAGGCAACGGCTCCAACGAGGTGCTCCAGCACGTCGTGCTGGCGTTCGGTGGCCCAGGGCGCACGGCACTCGGCTTCACGCCGGCCTACTCGATGCACCCGATCATCAGCACCTCGGTCGGCACCGCCTGGGTGGACGGCCTGCGTGGTCAGGGCGGCACCCCCTTCGACCTGACCGTGGAGTCAGCGGTCAGGCAGGTGCGCGAGGTCGACCCGCACGTCGTCTTCCTCTGCTCGCCCAACAACCCGACCGGCACGGCGCTGGGCC
Source organism: Pedococcus sp. P2_E5 (assembly GCF_056403895.1). NCBI lineage: Bacteria > Bacillati > Actinomycetota > Actinomycetes > Micrococcales > Intrasporangiaceae > Pedococcus > Pedococcus sp. P2_E5. The sequence continues at coordinate 33,673 of NZ_JBFUEP010000028.1, read as the reverse complement.
TCGACGTGGTGGAGGCCGTGTATGCCGCGGCGGAGCGGGCCGTGGTCGTCGTGGACGAGGCCTACGCCGAGTTCGCCCGCCCGGGCACGCCCAGCGCCCTGACGCTGCTGGAGGGACGCCCGCGGCTCGTCGTCACCCGCACGATGAGCAAGGCGTTCGCGTTCGCGGGTGGCCGGCTCGGCTACCTTGCCGCCGACCCGGCGTTCGTCGACGCCCTGCGGCTGGTGCGGTTGCCCTACCACCTGTCGGCGCCCACCCAGGCGATCGCCCTGGCGGCTCTGCGGCACGCTCCCGAGATGCTCGGCACCGTCGAGGCGATCAAGGACCAGCGCGACCGGATGGTCACCGGACTGGCCGAGCTCGGCCTGGCGCCGGTGCCCAGCGACGCCAACTTCGTCCTCTTCGGCGGCCTCGCGGACGCCGCCCAGACCTGGCGCGCGCTGCTGGACCGGGGAGTACTCGTCCGCGACGTCGGCATACCCCACTATCTTCGTGTCACGGCCGGGACCCCGGACGAGACTGGTGCGTTCCTCGCCGCCATGGCGCAGATCGCCCGACCTGAGCAGGACAGGAGCGCGCTGTGACGCAGGAGACCGCAACGCAGGAGACCGCAACGCAGGAGGTCGCGACGCAGGGTGCCCAGCCCGGTGACCGCACGGCCTCGCTCCGCCGCTCGACGTCGGAGTCCAGCGTCGAGGTCGAGCTCAACCTCGACGGCACCGGTCAGTCCGACATCTCCACGGGCGTGCGGTTCTACGACCACATGCTCGCGTCCCTGGCCAAGCACTCCCTCATCGACCTGCGCGTCAAGGCGACGGGCGACGTCGACGTCGACGCGCACCACACCGTCGAGGACGTCGCGATCGTGCTCGGCGACGCGCTGCGCGAGGCCCTCGGCGACAAGAGCGGCATCTCCCGCTTCGGCGACGCGACGGTTCCGCTCGACGAGGCGCTCGTCCAGGCGGTCGTGGACGTGGCGGGACGTCCCTACGTCGTGCACACCGGTGAGCCCGAGGGCCAGGCCTACGTCGTCATCGGCGGCACCTACGTCGGGTCRCTGACCCGCCACGTCTGGGAGTCCTTCGCCGGACGCGCCGGGATCGCCCTGCACGTGCGCGTGCTGTCAGGCCGCGACCCGCACCACATCGTCGAGGCCCAGTTCAAGGCGGTGGCCCGCGCCCTGCGCGCCGCGGTCGCCCGCGACGCCCGGGTCAGCGGCATACCCAGCGCGAAGGGCAGCCTCTCCACGTGAGCGTGCCGTGGCAGCCCGCGCAGGAGGCGCGCGGACTGCTCCTGGTGAGCGGTGGGCCCGGGCCGGTGTCGTCCTGGCTCCGCCGGGGTCTGGTGGCCTGCCAGGTGGTTCCACTCGGGGACTGGACCGCGGTGCTGCCCACCGAGCGCCGGTCGCGCGCGGAGCCGCCCTATGACGACGCCCTCGCCCTGCTCGCCGCGCGCCCCGTGCCGCGGCGGCTGCGAGGCGCCCTCGGGTTCTTCACCGTCGACGGCCGGGCGGTGCTGACCGCCCACGGGCCGGGCTGGCGCCACGTCGCCCGGTGGCTGGTGTGGGAGCCCGGTGCAGGCGTGGTGCGCGCACCGCACCTCGAGGTGGCGCGGCCGGCGGACCTTCTGGCCGCAGCAGGTCGGACGGGGGACCAGCGTGCGGTGGTGCGGGTCGTCACGGAACGCCAGGGCACGGCCGACCGCCTCATCACCGACCTGATGTCCGTCCTGGGCCTACCTGGCTCGGAGCTGGTCGGGCCGGGGGTCGGCCTGCGCGGCCAGGTGGTGGCACCCACGGCACAGGCGGTGGCCCGTTTCGACGCGCGGATGGCCGAGCAGGCCCGGCACCGCACCGAACTCGAGGAGAACTCATGAGCCGGGTGGTCGTCTTCGACTACGGCAGTGGCAACGTCCGGTCGGCGGTGCGCGCCCTGGAGCACGTGGGTGCCGAGGTGGAGCTGACCGGTGACCGGGCGGCAGCGCTCGCCGCGGACGGTCTGTTCGTGCCGGGTGTGGGCAACTTCCACGCCTGCATGGCGGGGCTGCGCGCCGCCGACGGCCCGGTCGTCATCGACCTGCGCCTGGCGGGGGGACGGCCGGTGCTCGGCGTCTGCGTGGGCATGCAGGTGCTGTTCGACGGCTCCGACGAACCCAGCGGCGCCCCCCAGGACGGCCTGGGGGAGTGGCCGGGGACGGTGGCTCGCCTCCAGGCCGAGGTGGTGCCGCACATGGGCTGGTCCGACGTGCAGGTCGCCAGCGGGAGCCGGCTCTTCTCCGGCGTCGAGTCCGAGCGCTTCTACTTCGTCCACTCGTATGCCGTGCAGTCCTGGACGCTGGAGGAGCCCACCGGCGCCTTCGCCGCCGTCGCCCCCAAGGTCACCTGGGCCGACCACGGTGGACGGTTCGTCGCGGCCGTGGAGAACGGTCCGCTGGCTGCGACCCAGTTCCACCCGGAGAAGTCCGGTGACGCAGGCCTGTCCCTCCTCGAGAACTGGGTGAAGACACTGTGAACGCAACGAGGAAGACCGCGAAGTCGGCCAGGTCGGCGAGCGGCACGCCGGCTCGCAAGGCAGCAACTCGCAAGAGGACGACAACCGCCGGCACCTCTCGTCGCACCACGACGCGGCGCCGCACGACCCGGCGTACCACCACGCGACGACGGGCCCAGCCCAAGGTCGCCACGACGATCGGCGCGGGCCTCGCGACCCTGGCGGTGGCGGCCTTCGCCGGGGCGTCCTGGCCCGTGCGGATCGCGCTGGTGGTGGCTGCGCTGGTGCTGGTCGGCGGGTATCTACTGGTGCAGGGCCGGCGACACGACGTCGCGGAGGCGGACGACACCACGCCGCACACCGACACCGCAGCGCCGACCGACACGGGGCTGCCGACCGACACCGCAGCGCCGACCGACACAGCACTCCCGACCGAAACCCGACCCGAGGATCCCGCATGAACGACGCTCCCCGACTCGAGCTCCTGCCCGCCGTCGACGTCCAGGGCGGCCGCGCCGTCCAGCTCGTCCAGGGGGTGGCCGGCAGCGGGGGCGAGTTCGGTGACCCGTGGGAGGCCGCGCTCGCGTGGCAGCAGCAGGGCGCCGAGTGGCTGCACCTCGTCGACCTCGACGCCGCCTTCGGGCGAGGTTCCAACCGAGAGCTGCTGGCGGACATCGTCGGCCGGCTGGACCTCAAGGTCGAGATGAGCGGCGGGATCCGCGACGCCCAGTCGCTCGAGGCGGCACTGGCCACGGGCTGTCGCCGGGTCAACCTCGGGACGGCCGCGCTGGAGGACCCTGAGTGGACCGCTCACGCGATCGCGGAGCACGGCGACCGCGTGGCCGTCGGCCTCGACGTGCGTGGCACGACCCTGGCTGCGCGTGGCTGGACGAAGGACGGCGGCGACCTCTGGGAGACCCTGGCCCGGCTCGACGCCGAGGGGTGCGCCCGCTACGTCGTGACCGACGTCAACAAGGACGGCATGCTCAAGGGCCCGAACCTCGACCTGCTCCGCGACGTCTGCGCCCGCACCGACCGCCCCGTGGTGGCGTCGGGTGGCGTGTCGACGCTGGAGGACATCGAGGCGATCCGGGGTCTGGTGCCCGACGGTGTCGAGGGCGCCATCGTCGGGTCGGCGCTCTACCGCGGCGCGTTCACGCTGCCCGACGCGCTGGACGCGGCGGGTCGTCCGTGAGCTCCCACGACTCCGCCGGGATCCCGTTCGGCGGACGTGAGCTCACCGGCACCGGTTTCGACGGGGACACGGGCGAGGCCGATGCGGCTCTCGTGACAGCCCTGGCGGACCCGCTCGACGAGGTGGCCCTGATGACCGCTGTCGCAGCCGCACGTCTGCTCGTGCCCATCGTCGCCGAACCCGTCTCCGTCGACACGGGGGGCGAGCACGCCGTCGAGAAGCAGACCGACATGGCAGCGGTGACCCTCGTGGCGCCCGACGGCACGCGGGCACTGCCGGTGTTCTCCTCGATGGCAGCCATCGCGGCCTGGGACGCCGCCGCCCGGCCGGTTCCGGTCACTGCGGCGCGGGCCGCGCAGGCCGCGGTCAGCGAGCGCTGCGACGTCATGGTGGTCGACCTGGCGGGCCCGCTCACGGTGGCGCTGCGACCCAGCATGGTCTGGGCGCTGGCCCAGCAGCGCGCCTGGCTGCCGGCCCACGAGGACGGGACGGTCCGGCGAGCGGTGGCCAATGCGGTCCGTGAGCAGGAGGCCGTGCTCGCCCACGAGATCGGCCCGGGCTCCCCGGGCGAAGGCGTGCTCCGCGTGACCCTGCAGCTGGCGCCGGGTCTGGACGCGGCCACCGTGCAGGCGGTCGCCACCGCGGTCGGCGAACGGCTCGCCACCGACGGCGAGATCCGTGCCCGGATCGACGGGCTCGCCTTCTCGATCTCCTGAGGTCCGCGCCTCGTTCAGGTGTGCGGAGGCGCGAGCTCGGTGACGGCCACGACGGCGTCGGCCGGCAGGGCGGCATACAGGTGCGGGAAGGTCTCGCCCGTCTCCGGGTTGCCGACCTCCTCGACCGGTGGCTCGGTGAGTCGGGACGGGTCGATCTCGAGCAGGAGAAGGGTCTCCGGGTAGTCCGCATAGAACGAGCGCCGCACCACGGGCCACTGCTCCCTGGAGGAGCAGTGGATGAAGCCTTCCTGCGCCATCGTCCGACCTCGCGTCGACTCGGTGTAGCTCCCGGACCGCCGGGCCTGCTCCCACTTGTCCGGCTCGGCAAGGTGGTAGATCGTCACGGTCCGCAACCTAGCGCCCCTGCGGGCCGGAGCAGGGGTATGCCGCGTGCCGCCACCCAGCCCGCGTGACAGGCGCACCTGCCCCGACAGGAGCACCTGCCCTGACAGGAGCAAAAACAGTTTGGCCAGTGTCAGTGGTGGCTGGCAGAGTGGGTGGGTGCTGCTCGCCAACGCCCGCTACCGCCGCGTCCTCGCCAGTGCCGCCCTGCGGCGGGCGCTGGTGCTGGGCTTCCTGGTGCGCATGCCCATCTTCGCCGGCGGCGTGGTGCTGACCCTCCACGTCGTCTCCCACCTCGGGCGGTCCTACGCGGCGGCGGGTCTGGTCTCCGCTGCGGCGACCATCGCCATCGCCATCAGTGGACCCTGGCGTGGCCGTCTCCTCGACCGCCGCGGCCTGCGCCGGGTGGTCCTGCCCTCCATCGTCGTGGCAGCCCTGTGCTGGTCGATCGCGCCCTTCGTGTCCTACTGGTGGCTCCTGGGGCTCGCGGCACTGGCCGGGCTCTTCGTCATCCCCTCGTTCTCGATCATCCGCCAGGCGGTGATCGCCGCCGTGCACGAGGACGACCGGCGCACGGCGATYTCCCTCGACTCCGTGGCCGTCGAGCTGTCCTTCATGGTGGGCCCGGCCGCCGGAGTCTGGGCCGCCACGCTCTGGCCGACCCAGTGGGTGCTGTTCGCCATCGAGATGCTTGGAGTGCTGGCCGGAGTGCTGCTCTGGTTCGCCAACCCCGTCATGCACGACGAGGCGGCCGAGCCGGTGGGCCAGGGAATGGCGGACGCCGGACTGGTCGACGACGAGGGCGTGGGCGCTGCGGTGCCGCGCGTGGCGAGATCGGACTGGTTCCAAGCACGCTTCATCGTCATCTGCCTGGCCGCAGCCGCCACCACCGTCGTGCTCGGTGGCACCGACATCGCCATCGTGGCCGCCCTGCGGGACTTCGACGCGCAGCCCTCGATCGGCTGGGTGCTGGCCGTCTGGGGCTTCGGCTCCCTCCTGGGCGGGCTGGTCTACGGCGGGCTGCAGAAGTCGGTCTCGGCGTTCTGGTTGCTCGGCGGGCTCGCGCTCGTCAGCGCCCCGATGGCGCTGGCCACCGGCGTCCCCTCGCTGGCGGTCCTGTCCTTCGTGGCGGGGCTCTTCTGCGCCCCCACCATCACGGCGACGGTGGACCAGGTCAGCCGGGTGGTCCCGGCGGCTGCGCGGGGCGAGGCGATGGGCTGGCACGGCTCGTTCATGACCGGAGGGATGGCGCTGGGCGCACCGATGGCGGGGTTCGCCATCGACCAGCGTGGGTGGCAGGCGGGCTTCCTCGTCGTCGCTGGGATGGGCCTGTTGGTCGCCCTCGTGGGAGCCGCGGCCACCTCAGGCCGGGCGTCGCAACGCAGGGCCGCCCAGAGGTTGAGCGCCGCGGCCGACGCCTGAGCCGCTCTCCCTAGATCCCAGCTCTCGGTCCAGGTCGAGGTGTGGCGACCCGAGAGCCGGGATCTCGGCGACCCTGGTTCAGACGACCGAACCGGTGAGCTTCTCGCCGGGCCCCTGGCCCGGCGCGTCCTGGATCACGGAGGCTTCGCGGAAAGCCAGCTGCAGCGACTTCAGCCCGTCCCGCAGCGGGGCTGCGTGCTGGCTACCCAGGTCGGGCGCCGCCGCGGTGATGAGGCCGGCGAGGGCACTGATCAGCCGTCGCGCCTCGTCCAGGTCGAGGTGCTCGCTCGCGTCCGGCCCCTCGGCCAGCCCGCATTTCACGGCGGCCGCACTCATCAGGTGGATGGCCGCGGTGGTGATGACCTCGACGGCCGGCACCTCGGCGATGTCGCGGGTGGCCTGCTCGTGACCGATGGCGGCGGCGAGGTCGGGGCCCTCGGGGGAATTGGGAGATTCGGTGCTCACGCTGGTAGCCTTGCAGATCGACCGGCCGTGTCCATCGTCGGGTGACCTGAGAGGGTGACCCAGCACCGGGCCCGGTGTGCAAGTGAAGCAGCACCTGCTTCCACCCGCGTCAACCTCACGGTTGCCGGGTCAACGAGGTCACGCAAGGCGTATGCCGTGGGCGCGAGCCACGCGGCATACCTGCCCTTGGTGAACTCGTGAATCGGATCAGGTGAGGCTTCCCGCGCAACGGCGACGGGGAGCCTTTCTTCGTTGCAGCGGCCGGACAGTGAACATTCACGGGCAGTGAACTTCCAACAGAGGAGCACCAACATCAGCGAACCTCGCATCAACGACCGCATTCGGGTTCCCGAAGTGCGGTTGGTTGGCCCCAACGGAGAACAGGTCGGCATCGTGCGCGTCGAAGACGCGCTGCGTCTGGCCGCCGAGGCTGACCTCGACCTCGTCGAGGTTGCCCCGATGGCCAAGCCTCCCGTCGCCAAGCTCATGGACTTCGGCAAGTTCAAGTACGAAGCGGCACTGAAGGCTCGCGAAGCGCGCAAGAACCAGGTCAACACGGTCATCAAGGAGATCAAGCTCCGCCCGAAGATCGACCCGCACGACTACGGCACCAAGAAGGGCCACGTCGAGCGGTTCCTCAAGGGCGGCGACAAGGTCAAGGTGACGATCATGTTCCGCGGACGCGAGCAGTCGCGCCCCGAGCTCGGTTTCCGGTTGCTGCAGCGCCTCGCCGAGGACGTCATCGAGCTGGGCACGGTCGAGTCGGCCCCCAAGCAGGACGGCCGCAACATGATCATGGTGCTGGGCCCGACCAAGAAGAAGTCCGAGGCGATGGCCGAGCAGCGCCGCGCCCGGTCGGCCACCCCCGCGCACGCGGACGACGCCGCCCAGGTGGGCGACGCCGACCAGGCGCAGGACGCCCCGGCCGTCGACCAGGTGCAGGACGTCTCGGTCGAGACGGCCGCGGAGCCCGCCGCCCCCGAGGCAGAGGTCACCGCCCCCGAGGCAGAGGTCACCGCCCCCGAGGCAGAGGTCACCGCCCCCGAGGCAGAGGTCACCGCCCCCGAGGCAGAGGTCACCGCCCCCGAGGCGAAGCCCGCCGCCACGGAAAGGCCCGCAGCGAAGCCCGCCGCCACGGCCAAGCCCGCAGCGAAGCCCGCCGCCACGGCGAAGCCCGCAGCGAAGCCCGCCGCCACGGCCAAGCCCGCCGCCAAGCCGAAGGCCACCGAGTCGGCCAGCTGAGGCCCGCTCCACCCCGAACCACACGCACGAACGACACACGGTTACATCAACACAAGGAGATCGGCCCATGCCGAAGATGAAGACGCACTCTGGCGCGAAGAAGCGCTTCCGCCTCACCGGCACCGGCAAGGTCATGCGTGAGCAGGCGGGCGGCCGCCACCTGCTCGAGCACAAGTCCTCGCGCTTCACCCGCTCGATCGCGAACGATGTCCAGGTGTCGAAGCCGGACGCCAAGAAGGTCAAGAAGCTCCTCGGCAAGTAGCCGAGCCCACCCATCCCATTGTTTGGCCGGGCTCAGCAAGCAGCCTCGCAAGCAGTTAGACAGCAAGGAGAACTCACGTGGCACGCGTGAAGCGGGCAGTCAACGCCCAGAAGAAGCGCCGGGTCGTCCTCGAGCGCGCCAGCGGTTACCGCGGACAGCGCTCGCGGCTCTACCGCAAGGCCAAGGAACAGGTCACCCACTCCCTCGGGTACGCCTACCGTGACCGTCGCGCCCGCAAGGGTGACTTCCGTCGCCTGTGGATCCAGCGCATCAACGCCGGCGCCCGTGCGAACGGCATGACCTACAACCGGTTCATCCAGGGCCTCAAGGCCGCGGAGATCGAGGTCGACCGTCGCATGCTGGCCGAGCTCGCCGTCAACGACGAGGCAGCGTTCACCGCCCTGGTCGAGATCGCCCGCGCCAACGTGCCGGCGACCACGGAGACCGCGGCCGCGTCGGCCTGATCGACCAAGCACCCTCCGAGCGCCGGGACATGCCCCCGCCGACCCACCGCGAACCTCCTGTGATGACCAATCCAGGGGCCGACCGGGTGAAGTCGGTGCGGGCACTGTCCCGGCGCTCAGTGCGTGACAAGACCGGCCGGTTCCTCGTCGAGGGACCTCAGTCGGTCCGTGAGGTCGTCGTCCACCGCCCTGCGCAGGTGGTCGACCTCTACCTCACCGCAGAGGCCCGCGCACGGCACGCCGACATCGTCGCGGCCGCCCAGGCGGCGGACCTCTACCTCCACGAGGTGACCGAGGACGTCCTCACGGCGATGTGCGACACGCCTGCCCCCCAGGGGCTGGCCGCGGTATGCCGCGTGGTCACCGCCAGTCTGGACGAGGTCCTCGCGCGCGGACCTCGTCTGCTCGTGCTACTGACGAACGTCCGGGATCCGGGCAACGCAGGGACGGTCATCCGCGGCGCGGACGCGGCCGGTGCCGCCGCGGTCCTGGTGAGTGACGCGTCGGTCGACGTGCACGCTCCCAAGGTGGTGCGGTCGACCGCCGGCTCGCTGTTCCACCTGCCGCTGGTGACCGGACTGCCGGTCGAGGAGACGCTGGCCAGGCTTCGCGCGGCCGGCATCCGGGTGCTCGCGGCGGACGGCGTCGGGCCGACGCTGCTGCCCGAGGTCGACCTGGTGCCCGCCCACGTCTGGGTCATGGGCAACGAGGCCTGGGGGCTGGAGCCCGCGGTCCGTGACCTGTGTGACGACGTCGTCCGGGTGCCGATCTACGGCAAGGCCGAGTCGCTCAACCTCGCGATGGCCGCCACGGTGTGCCTCTACGCGTCCGCGGGCGCCCAGAACCACTAGGGTCGGCGGCATGGACTTCCGGCCCGGTTCCATCCTGCCGCCCGAGCAGGCCGCGTTGGCCGCTGAGCTCCTGCCTGACGGGATGGTCGCGGCCGAGGCGGACGCCAAGGTGAGCTTCGTCAATCGTCGGGCCGCCCAGATCCTCGGCATCGCCCGCGGCGAGCTCGTGGGCCGCGACATCCGCACCGCGCTCGTGCTCCGCGACAACGACGGCACCGACTGGTGGGAAGTCACGGACCCGTGGAACGGTCTGGACATCCGCACCGGCCATCGCGAGAAGTACCTCATGGTCGATGGCGGCGCCGAGGTGCTCGTCACCGCCAAGTACCTCCGCCCGGGGCGCAACAAGCCGGTCAACCGGGTGATCCTCATGCTGCGCGACGCGGAGGCTCGCCGTCGGCTCGAGGCCGACCACGCGGCGCTCATCTCCACCGTCGCCCACGAGCTGCGGTCGCCGCTCACCTCGGTCAAGGGATTCTCCTCGACGCTGCTGCGTCGTTGGGACCGCTTCACCGACGACCAGAAGCGGCTCATGCTCGAGACGATCGAGGCCGACGCCGACCGGGTGACCCGCCTGATCACCGAGCTGCTCGACGTGTCACGGATCGACTCGGGGCGGCTGCAGATCCGGCCCCTGCCGATCGACGTCGCGGCGGTCTACGGCCGCCACGTGGAGCGGGCCGTGGCCAGCGGCCAGGAGCGTGACCGGTTCTCCATCGAGGTGCCCGAGGCCCTGCCCGAGGTGTGGGCGGACCCCGACCGACTCGACCAGATCCTGTCCAACCTGATCGAGAACGCGTTCCGCCACGGCGACGGCCTGGTGACCCTCGGGGCGCAGCCCACGACCGGAAACGGCCAGGAGGCGTTGGAGTCCAAGGGGCACAGCGCCACCGGCGTCGACCTGGTCGTCAGCGACGAGGGCAAGGGCATCGCGGCCGACCACCGGGACCTGGTGTTCAGCAGGTTCTGGCACGGTTCGGGCCGGGGGAGCACCGGGCTCGGCCTCTACGTCGTCAAAGGTCTGGTCGAGGCCCACGGCGGGCGGGTCCAGGTGGAGTCGGCGCCCAACGGTGGCGCGCAGTTCCGTCTCAGCCTGCCATCCGAGCCGCCCGACTACCTCGCCTGACTCTTCCCTAGACTGCCGGGGTGTCTGGACCCAACAAGCAGTACGACCCCGTCGAGGTCGCAGCGCTCGATCCCGCCGTGGTGGAGCAGGCCGTGGCCGATGCCCGGCAGGCCATCGCGGCCGCCACGGACCTCGACCAGCTGAAGGCCGCTCGACTGGCGCACCAGGGCGAGAAGAGCGCCCTCGCGCTGGCCAACCGCGAGATCGGCGCGCTGCCGCCCAGTGCCAAGGCCGAGGCCGGCAAGCGCGTCGGCCAGGCCCGCGGCCAGGTGTCGCAGGCCCTCGCCGCGCGACAGGCCGAGCTCGAGGCCGAGCGGGACGAGCGCATCCTGGTGGACGAGACCGTCGACGTGACGGTGCGGGTGCCGCGCAGGCCGCTGGGGGCCCGCCACCCGATAAGCCTCGTCTCCGAACGCGTCGAGGACATCTTCGTCTCGATGGGCTGGGAGATCGCCGAGGGACCCGAGGTCGAGTCGGAGTGGCTGACCTTCGACGCACTGAACATCCCGGCCGACCACCCCGCCCGCCAGGAGCAGGACACCTTCTTCGTCGAGCCCGCCGGCTCCGGGTTGGTCCTGCGCACCCACACCTCGCCGGTGCAGGTGCGCACCATGCTCGACCGCGAGCCGCCCATCTACGTCCTGTGCCCCGGCAAGGTGTTCCGCACCGACGACCTCGACGCGACCCACACGCCGGTGTTCCACCAGTTCGAGGGACTCGTCGTCGACGAGGGCATCACGATGGCGCACCTCAAGGGCACCCTGGACGCGTTCGTCCAGCGGCTGTTCGGTGAGGGCATCGTGACCCGGCTGCGTCCCAACTACTTCCCGTTCACCGAGCCGAGCGCCGAGATCGACTGCCGTTGCTGGATCTGCGGCGGGTCCGGCTCGCTTGAGGGCGAGAAGTGCCGCACCTGTGGTGGCACCGGCTGGATCGAGCTCGGTGGGTCGGGGATGGTCAACCAGCGCGTCCTGCGCGCGGCGGGGGTCGACACCGACCGCTACACCGGCTTCGCGTTCGGGCTCGGCATCGAGCGCTCGCTGATGCTGCGCCACAACGTCGCTGACATGCACGACATCGTCGAGGGAGACGTGCGTTTCTCCCAGCAGTTCGGAATGGAGATCTGATGCACGCGCCCGTGTCCTGGCTGCGCGAGCTCGCCGACGTCCCCGCGGACGCCACCGGTGAGGACATCGCTGCTGCGCTCGTGCGCGTCGGCCTCGAGGAGGAGGGCCTGCACGGTGGCGACATCGCCGGTCCCCTCGTCGTCGGCCGGGTGCTGTCCGTCGAGTCCGAGCCGCAGAAGAACGGCAAGACGATCAACTGGTGCACCGTCGACGTGGGCGAGCACGGCCAGCGCGTCTCCGAGGGCAAGGCCCAGGAGATCGTCTGCGGGGCGCACAACTTCAGCGCCGGGGACCTGGTCGTCTGCGTGCTGCCCGGCGGGGTGCTGCCCGGCGGGTTCGAGATCTCCGCGCGCAAGACCTACGGCCACGTCTCCAACGGCATGATCTGCTCGGCCCGCGAGCTCGGGCTGGGTGAGGACCACGACGGCATCATCGTGCTCTCCGAGCTGCTCGGCGACGACGCTGCCGCCGACCTCACGCCGGGTGATGACGCCATCGCGTTGCTCGGCCTCGCCGACGAGGTCGTCGAGGTCAACGTGACTCCCGACCGTGGCTACTGCTTCTCCCTGCGCGGGATCGCCCGTGAGTACGCCCTCTCGACCGGTGTCGCCTTCCGCGACCCGGCCGAGGTCACGACGCCGGAGCCCGACGACACCGGGTATGCCGTGCAGCTCGCCGACGCCTCGCCGCTCGAGGGCGTTCCCGGCTGCGACCGCTACGTCGCCCGCGTCGTGCGCGGCGTGGACGTCACCGCGTCGAGCCCCCGCTGGATGCAGAAGAGGCTCACCCAGGTCGGGATGCGACCGATCTCGCTGGCGGTCGACGTCACCAACTACGTGATGATGCTGCTGGGCCAGCCGTTGCACGCCTTCGACCTCGACACCCTCTCGGGCTCGATCGGGACGCGTCGCGCGCGGCCCGGGGAGAAGCTCACCACCCTCGACGACGTGGCCCGCGCGCTTGACCCCGAGGACCTGCTCATCGTCGACGGGGCCGACACCCCGCTGGCCATCGCCGGCGTCATGGGTGGCGCAGCGTCGGAGGTCACCGACACGACCACCAACGTCCTGATCGAGGCGGCCCACTTCGACCCGATCACGGTGGCCCGGTCCTCGCGTCGGCACCGCCTCACCACCGAGGCGTCGAAGCGGTTCGAGCGTGGCGTGGACCACGCCGTCGCCGCGGCTGCGGCCCAGCTGGCGGTCGACCTGCTGGTCCAGCACGGGGGCGGCAGTGCGGACGCGGGTGTCACCGACGTCGACCACCGCGTGCCCGCCGAACCGTTCGTCTTCGACACCATGCTGCCGACCCGCTACGTCGGGCTCGAGTACCCCCGCGACGAGGTGGTCGCGACGCTGCGCGCGATCGGGTGCGCCGTGACGCCCACCGACACCGACACCGGCACCGGAACCGGCACCGGCACCGGCACCGACACCGAAGGCGGGCCCGGCGCAGACCTCGTGAGCGTGCTCCCGCCCTCGTGGCGGCCCGACCTCACCAACGGGCCCGAGCTGGTCGAGGAGGTCGCGCGGGTGCGCGGTTACGACCAGATCCCGTCGGTCCTGCCACAGCCCAAGGCGGCCGGTCGCGGGCTGACCCATGGTCAGCGCATCCGTCGGGTCGTCGCCACGACGTTGGCCCACCAGGGCCTCACCGAGGTGCTGAGCTACCCGTTCGTCGCCCGGTCGCTGTTCGACCGGCTCGGCCTGGCCGCCGACGACGAGCGCAGACAGGTGGTGTCGCTGGTCAACCCGTTGTCCGACGAGGCGCCCGTCATGCGCACGTCGGTGCTCGACACCCTGCTCGACACCCTGCGACGCAACGTCGCTCGTGGGGCGCGCGATGTCGCCGTCTACGAGATCGGCCTCGTCACGCGCGCCCAGCAGGACCCCACGAGCGCGCCCGTCCCCGGCATCGACGAGCGCCCCGACAACGCGACGCTCGCCGCCATCCTGGGTGCCGTGCCTCCGCAGCCCCGCCACGCGGCATACGCAGCAGCTGGTGAGGTCGAGCACGGCGGACCGTGGGGACCGGGCCGCAAGGCCGACACCTCGGACGCCGTGGCCTGGGCGCTGGCCGTGGGCCGGTCGGTGGGGCTGGACCTCGTGGTGACGTCCGCCGTCCGCGCTCCCTGGCACCCCGGTCGCTGCGCCCAGCTCGCCCTGGCCGACGGCACGGTGGTGGGACACGCGGGTGAGCTGCACCCCAAGGTGACGGCAGCGCTCGAGCTGCCCGCACGCACGGTCGCGGGCGAGCTCGACCTCGACGTGCTCGTCACCGCGACGGGCACACCCCTCCAGGCAGGTGCCCTCTCGACCTACCCGCTGGCCCACACCGACGTCGCCCTGGTGGTCGACGAGGGCGTGCCCGCGGCTGCCGTGGAGGCTGCCCTGCGCGAGGGTGCGGGGGACAGCCTCGAGTCCGTGGTGCTGTTCGACGTCTACCGCGGTGAGCAGGTCGGGTCCGGCAGGAAGTCGCTGGCCTACCGCCTGACCTTCCGCGCCGCCGACCGCACCCTGACCACCGACGAGGTGAGCGCGCTGCGCGACAAGGCCGTCGCCGCGGCCGCGGCGCAGACCGGCGCGATCCAGCGGTGAGCGCCGCCCCCGTTGCCGTGGTGACCGGTGCCTCCCGCGGCATCGGCCACCACCTGGCCACCGCACTCGAGCAGGCCGGGTATGCCGTGGAGCGCGGCTCGCGCTCCGTCGCACCGGTCACCGACCGACCGGCCGTGGAGCACTGGGTGGGTGACATCGTCGCCCGGCACGGGCGCGTCGACCTGCTGGTCAACAACGCCGGCGTGATCGACGCCGAGGTGTCGCTGCTCGACAGCGATCCCGACGAGTGGTGGCGGACCGTCGAGGTGAACCTGCGCGGTCCCTACCTCATGACACACGCCGTTCTTCCGCACATGGTGGCGGCGGGAGCCGGACGCATCGTCAACATCAACTCCGGCGCGGCCTACCGCAACTACGACATCGCCACGGCCTACAACATCAGCAAGGGCGCGCTCGCCCGCCTCACCGCCGCGACGGGCCTGAACTCGAGGCACGGCGTGCGCGCCTTCGACCTCGCCCCGGGCGTGGTGCGCACCGACATGACGGAGGCGATGGACGCCCATCGTGACCGCACGGAGTGGACCGAGCCTGCGGTCGTGGCCGAGCTGCTCCTCGCCATCGCTGCCGGCGAGCTCGACGACTGGAACGGTCGCCTGGTGCGCGCCGGCGTCGACACCCCCGAGTCGCTCCGCGTCCGTGCCGCGAAGGGGCTCGGCGAGTCCGACCGCACCCTGGGACTGCTGCGGTGGGGCGACGACGACCCGCTCACGTGAACGGGTCGTCCTTGGCCTGATTCTGCGCTGAGCTCCTCTCTGGCCTCAGGCAGGTGGTCCGCAGGTGCACAGCGACACCGTGGGGGTCAGAGTCAGCGTGCCAGGGTCCTGGCCAACTCGGAACGCAAGGGCCGCAGGGGGAACGCGCGCGGGGTGGACACCGCTCACGGCAAACCTGCCGACGACCTGAACGGTGCCGCCGGCGGGAACAACGAACGGCTCGAGTGCGGGCAGGGCCACGGGCTCGACCGGCGCAGCAGCGAACACCTGATCGGGCTTGGGTGCCACGGAAACCCCCTGCGCGGTGACGTCAGCCTCGGTGCCCACGTCGACTGACACGATGTCGATCGAGTGGGGACAGGGATTCTGGAGCATGGCCAGGGTGACATCCCAGTACTTGGCGCCGTCGACGCCGTACTTCACGAAAGCAGCGGAGTCCGAGACGTCGACAAGACCGCGACATGGCGCCGCCCGCGGCTGCGTGCTGTCGTCGCCGCACGCACTGATCATGGCGGAGGTCGCGAGCGTCATGAGCGTCAGCCGCGCTACGTAGCGGCGCACGTCGCCCTCCAGCCGCTGAATGCGGGCATGTCGTCTCGGGCCACGCAGTAGGTGCTGTTCGCGGTGGAGTTGATCGGGTACCAGGCAGTCCCGTCATCGGTTCGGCTGACAGTGCACGTGGTGGCGTTGTAGGTGAGCTTCTTGACGCCGGACTTGTCGGCACGATGAAGGACGAGACCGCGAGACGTCTTTCCCGACGGGACACTCAGGTTGTAACCCCAAGCCGTTGTCTTCGAAGACGTGTAGGTGTAGTCGACGCCGAAGGTTGCCTCTGCCTTCGCCACGATGGCGCTGGCACTCATCGTGACGGATGCATTCACACCCACTGCGTGGGACGACTCCTCGCTCTCGGTGTAGGAGATCGAACCGGGGCCAGTCAGCCAATAGCTTTCCGCGCTGGTCGACGCGTATCCGGATGCCCTGGTGAAGACTTGATACTGCACGGTGTACTCACATCTGGTGGCGGAGCCGCTCGCTGCGTTCGCAGGCGGCGCGATCGACACCAGTCCCACCGGAAGAACCGCCGCTGCAAGTAGATGGGTAATCCTCACTACGCCTCCCTTCGTCAGCCTCCCCCCCTCGGGCGGCTCGGTGACAGCACCGTAGGGGAACATGGCTAGAAGCTGTAGGGTTCTGGTCAAACCTTTACCTTGGAGGCAGTCCCGAGTCGCGAGGTATCGCAGACGCACCCTGGACGCTTCGGTGCATAAGTTCACACCGCGGTGTATAGTCATGCAGGTGAAGTCAGCAGCGGTGGCAGGTGCAAGCGGCTATGCCGGAGGCGAGATCCTCCGGTTGCTGCTCGGGCACCCCGAGGTCGAGATCGGTGCGTTGACGGCGGGCTCGAGTGCCGGTCAGCGCCTCGGCGAGGTCCACCCGCACCTCACCCCGCTGGCCGACCGTCTCATCGAGGACACCGCGGTCGAGGTGCTCGCCGGTCACGACGTCGTCTTCCTCGCCCTCCCGCACGGGCACTCGGCGGCACTCGCGGCTCAGCTGCCGGACTCGGTCACGGTGATCGACTGCGGTGCGGACTTCCGGCTGCGGGACGAGTCGGCCTGGACGACCTTCTACGACACGCCCTATGCGGGCTCGTGGGCCTACGGCCTTCCCGAGCTTCCTGTGGGCGGCGGTGGCAGCCAGCGCGAGGCGCTGACCGGGACCAGCCACATCGCCGTGCCCGGCTGCTACCCGACCGCCGTCTCCCTCGCCCTCGCCCCCGGGTATGCCGCGGGGTTGCTGTCGGGGGAGGACGTGGTGGTCGTGGCGGCCTCGGGCACCTCCGGCGCCGGCAAGTCGCTCAAGCCACACCTCCTGGGGGCCGAGGTGATGGGTGCGATGTCCCCCTATGGCGTGGGTGGGGTGCACCGGCACACCCCGGAGATCGAGCAGAACCTCACCGCGGCCTCCGGAGCCGCCACCACCGACGTCCGGGTGTCCTTCACCCCGACCCTCGCCCCGATGCCCCGGGGAATCCTCGCGACCTGCACCGCCCGCCTCAGTGACGTCGCGAGCCAGACAGATGCACGTGGCATACGGGAGGCGTGGGCGAAGGCGTATGCCGACGAACCGTTCGTGCACCTGCTGCCCGAAGGGCAGTGGCCATCCACCGCGAGCGTGCTGGGCAGCAACTGCGTGCACGTCCAGGTCACGTTCGACGAGCGTGCCCGGCGGGTCGTCGCCATCGCGGCGATCGACAACCTCACCAAGGGAACGGCAGGTGCCGCCGTGCAGTGCATGAATCTTGCTCTCGGGCTGCCCGAGACGACCGGGCTGCCGATCGCAGGGGTGGCGCCATGAGCCTGCCATTGCACCTCATGCGGCACGCCGAGCCGGTCGCGTTCGTCCGGCTGCCGGGAGGCCAGGACCCCGACTGGGACTGGCGGACCGGCCCGCTCGCCTCGATGACCTACACCGACAGCGAGACCTCGGTCGTCTGTGCGTTCGACTCGGTGCCGAAGGACGCCCGGGTGCAGGGACCCCTGATCGCGTTCGAGATCGCCGGGCCGCTGGACTTCTCGACGGTCGGCGTCCTGTCGGGACTGCTCGAGCCGCTCGCCAAGCAGGGGATCAGCATCCTCGCGCTGTCGACCTACGACACCGACTGGATCCTCATCGGCTCCGAGCATGCCGACGAGGCGATGGCCACCTGGAAGCGCGGTGGCAACACCGCTGCCCCCGCCAGGCTCTCGGGAGGCACGTCATGAGCGTGACGGCCGCGCAGGGTTTCCGGGCGACGGGTGTGGTTGCGGGACTCAAGGCCAGCGGAGCCCCCGACCTCGCGCTCGTCGTCAACGACGGCCCCGACCACCACGGCGCCGCGGTGTTCACGAGCAACAGGGTCGAGGCGGCACCGGTCACGTGGTCGCGCCAGGTCGTCAGTGACGGCCGGGTCGACGCGGTGGTGCTCAACTCCGGTGGCGCCAACGCGTGCACCGGCGCCCAGGGCTTCGCCGACACCCACGCCACGGCCGAGAAGGTCGCCGCCGTCCTCGGGATCTCCGCGGGTGACGTCGTCGTCTGCTCGACCGGGCTGATCGGCGAGCTGCTGCCCATGCCGTCGTTGCTCGAAGGAGTCGAGCGCGCGGCCGGAGCGCTCGCACCCGATGGCGGCGTGGACGCCGCGGCGGCGATCAAGACCACCGACACCGTCCACAAGGTGGCGCAGGCCCCGCGCGACGGCTGGACCGTCGGGGGGATGGCCAAGGGCGCCGGCATGCTCGCCCCCGCGCTCGCCACGATGCTCGTGGTCGTCACCACCGACGCCGTCGTCGGGCAAGGGGAGCTGGAGGGCATCCTCCGGGCCGCCACGGCTGTGACCTTCGACCGCATCGACTCCGACGGCTGCCAGTCGACCAACGACACGGTGGTGCTGCTGGCGTCCGGCGCCTCTGGCGTCGCGGTCGACGTGGCCGACCTCACGGCGGCCGTCACCGAGGTCTGCGCGAGTCTGGCCCGGCAGCTCATCGCCGACGCCGAGGGCGCCCACCACGACATCGCGATCGAGGTGCGCACCGCGGCCTCCGTGGACGACGCGCTCGAGGTGGCTCGGTCGATCGCCCGCAACAACCTCTTCAAGTGCGCCGTCTTCGGCAACGACCCGAACTGGGGGCGGGTGCTCGCCGCGGTGGGCACCACCAGGGCTGCCTTCGCCCCCCACGAGCTCGACGTGTCGATCAACGGCGTGCAGGTCTGCCGCGCGGGCGGCGTGGGGGAGGACCGCAGCCTCGTGGACCTCACCCCGCGCGAGGTCCATGTCCTCGTCGACCTCCACGCCGGAGACCACTCGGTCACGGTCTGGACCAACGACCTCACCCACGACTACGTCCACGAGAACTCGGCCTACTCCTCATGACCCCACCGCCCAGCCGTCCCACCAACACCGTCCGCGGCCACATCGGGGCCGCCGCGCTGCGCGTGGCCCAGGGCAAGGCCCAGACCCTCGTCGAGGCGCTGCCCTGGCTCGAGCAGTTCCGGGGCGCCCTCGTCGTCGTCAAGTACGGTGGCAACGCGATGGTCGACGACGGCCTCAAGGCCGCCTTCGCCCAGGACGTCGCCTTCCTGCGGTATGCCGGGCTGCGGCCCGTCGTCGTCCACGGCGGCGGACCCCAGATCGCCACCATGCTCGACCGACTCGGCCTGCAGAGCGAGTTCCGTGGTGGGCTGCGCGTCACGACCCCCGAGGTGATGGACGTCGTGCGGATGGTCCTCACGGGCCAGGTCGGTCGCGAGCTCGTCGGGCTGCTCAACCAGCACGGCCCGGTGGCCGTGGGGCTGTCCGGCGAGGACGCCGCCCTGTTCGGCGCGCGCCGCCGGGGCACGCAGGTCGACGGCGAAGCGGTCGACCTCGGACTCGTGGGGGATGTCGAGACGGTCAACCCCGGGGCGGTGCAGGACATCCTGGACGCAGGCCGGATCCCGGTCGTGTCGACCGTGGCGCCCGACCTCGACGTCGAGGGCCAGGTGCTCAACATCAACGCCGACACCGCCGCCGCCGCGCTGGCCGTCGCGCTCAAGGCCCACAAGCTCGTCATGCTCACCGACGTGGAGGGCGTCTACGCCGACTGGCCGGACCGCGACTCCCTGCTGTCGTCGCTGACGGTGGGAGGGGCGCAGGAACTGCTGGCCGACGTCGACTCGGGCATGATCCCCAAGCTCGAGGCGTGCATCCGGGCAGTCCGGGGTGGTGTCCCCCAGGCGCACGTCATCGACGGCCGCCAACCCCATTCCCTGCTCCTGGAGGTCTTCACCTCCGAGGGGATCGGCACGATGATCGTCCCGGACGAGGAGTCCTGATGGGTGCGCGCAACGACGAGCTGTTGGCCCGCTACCAGCGCTCGGTCATGGGGGTCTTCGGACTCCCGCCCCTCGTGCTGTCGCACGGCAGCGGGTGCCACGTCTGGGACGTCGACGGCAACCGCTACCTCGACCTGGTCGGCGGCATCGCCGTCAACGCGCTGGGTCACGGGCACCCCGCGCTCGTCAGCGCGATCAGCAAGCAGGCCGGTGAGGCGATCCACGTCTCCAACCTGTTCACCTCCGAGGGCCAGATCGCCCTGGCCGAGCGGCTGATCGAGCTCGCCGGTGCTCCCGAGGGGTCCGCCGTCTTCTTCGCGAACTCCGGGGCCGAGGCGATCGAGGCTGCCATCAAGCTGAGCCGCCGCACCGGCCGCTCCGGCATCGTCGCCGCAGAAGGGGCCTTCCACGGACGCACCACCGGTGCCCTCGCCCTGACCCACAAGCCTGCCTACCGCGAGCCGTTCGAGCCCCTCATCGCCGGCGTCAGCCACGTCCCGTTCGGTGACGAGGCGGCCCTGCGCGCCGCCGTCACCTCCGAGACGGCGGCAGTGGTCCTCGAGCCCGTGCAGGGTGAGGCCGGCGTGCTGAGCCCCGGCACGGCATACCTCCAGCTGGCCCGCGAGCTGACCCGCCAGCACGGAGCCCTGCTGGTCCTGGACGAGATCCAGACGGGCATCGGCCGTACCGGGACGTGGTTCGCCTTCCAGCAGGCCGGCATCGTCCCCGACGCCATCACCCTCGCCAAGGGACTCGGTGGGGGAGTGCCCATCGGCGCCCTCGTCGCCTTCGGTCCCGAGGTGGCCGGGCTGCTCACGGCAGGCCAGCACGGCAGCACGTTCGGCGGGAACCCGCTGGCGGCGGCCGCCGGGCTGGCCGTCCTCGAGACCATCGAGGACCAGGGGCTCGTCGCGCACGCCGCCGAGGCCGGCCAGCACCTCGCGGATTCCGTTCTCGCGCTTGGACATCCGCTCATCACAGAGGTGCGTGGTGCCGGTCTCCTGCGCGCCATAGTGCTCTCCCGGCCGGTGGCGGCACGGGTGGCAGCCCTTGCACGCGATGCCGGGTTCATCGTGAACCCCGTTGCGCCGCAAGCGATCCGGCTCGCACCGCCTCTGGTCATCAGCACCGAGGAGCTGGACTCCTTCGTCAACGCCCTGCCCGCGCTGCTCGACGCAGCCGCCGACTCCGAGGACACCGCATGAGCCTTCGTCACTTCCTGCGCGACGACGACCTGACTGCCGAGGAGCAGGCGCTGGTCCTCCGGCGGGCGCTCGAGCTCAAGGCCGCGCCGTTCTCCCGACGCCCGCTCGAGGGGCCGCGCACGGTGGCCGTGGTGTTCGACAAGCCGACCCTGCGCACCCAGGTCTCCTTCGCGGGCGCCATCACCGGTCTGGGCGGCCACCCGCTGGTCGTCGACGGCAACCTCGCGCAGATCGGCACCCGTGAGTCGGTGGCCGACACCGCGCGCGTCCTCGGCCCACAGTCCGCAGCGGTCGTCTGGCGCACCTACGGCCAGGACAGGATCGAGGAGATGGCAGCGCATGCCGGCGTCCCCGTCGTGAACGCCCTGACCGACGACTTCCACCCGTGCCAGATCCTCGCCGACCTGCTCACCGTTCTCGAGCACAAGGGAGCGCTCGCCGGCCTCACCCTCGGCTACGTCGGCGACGGCGCCAACAACATGGCCCACTCCTACCTCCTGGGGTGTGCCCTGGCCGGCATGCACGTGCGCATCGGAACCCCGGCGACCCACCCACCGTCGCGGGAGATCCTCGCGAGGGCACAGGAGATCGCAGAGGAGCAGGGCGGCTCGGTCCTCGTGACGGACGACCCGGTCGCCGCCGTCGAGGGCGTCGACGTCGTCGTCACCGACACGTGGGTGTCCATGGGGATGGAGGGGGAGAAGGGCGACCGTCAGGGGGCGCAGAGCCCGTTCGTGCCCTTCGCAGTGACGCAGTCCCTGATGGCGACGGCCAGCAGTGACGCGATCTTCCTGCACTGCCTGCCGGCCTACCGCGGTTTCGAGGTCGAGGCGGCGGTCATCGACGGACCGCAGTCGGTGRTCTGGGACGAGGCCGAGAACCGCCTGCACGCCCAGAAGGCCCTCCTGTCGTTCCTCCTCGAGGACACCGAGGAGGCCTGAGCGATGAGCATCGCCGCCACCAGGACCGGTCGCCAGCAGCGGATCGTGGCCATCCTCGGACGCACCGAGGTCCGGTCGCAGAACGAGCTGCTCGACCTGCTCGCCGACGACGGCATCGACGTCACGCAGGCCACGCTGTCGCGCGACCTCCTCGAGATCGGTGCCGTCAAGGTCCGTTCCGGACGCACCCTCGTGTATGCCGTGCCGGGAGAGGGTGGGGACCGCACCGCGCGCCCTGCTCCCGACGGGTCGCAGCTGACAGCACGGCTGCGCCGGGTCTGCGAGGAGCTCCTCGTGACGGCCGAGCCGTCGCACAACCTGGTCGTCTTGCGCACCCCGCCGGGGGCGGCGAACTACCTCGCCTCGGCCATCGACCACGCCGCCCTCGCGGGGGTGCTGGGCACCATCGCCGGTGACGACACCATCATGGTCATCACCACCGGGACCGCGGCCAGCCGCACGGTCGCTTCCGACCTGCTCGGCCAGGCCACCCCGCACACGGAGGAGAACGAGTGAGCGAGCAGAAGGTCAGCCTGTGGGGCGGGCGCTTCGCCGGAGGACCAGCCGACGCGCTGGCCGCGCTGAGCAAGTCCACCCACTTCGACTGGCGGCTGGCGCAGTACGACATCGCCGGGTCACGCGCCCACGCCCGGGTGCTGCACACCGCCGGCCTGCTCGACGATGCCGGCCTCGACGCGATGATCGCGGGGCTGGCGCAGCTGGCCGACGACGTGCGTTCCGGGGCGTTCCTGCCGGCCGAGGACGACGAGGACGTGCACACCGCCCTCGAGCGCGGCCTGATCGACCGGGCAGGAGTCGACATCGGCGGGCGGCTGCGTGCCGGCCGCTCCCGCAATGACCAGGTCGCCACGCTGTTCCGGATGTACCTGCGCGACCACGCGCGGTCCGTGGCGGGGCTGGTGCTCGACGTCGTCGACGCCCTCGTCGACCAGGCCACCCGTAACGCCGGGGTCCCGATGCCGGGACGCACCCACCTCCAGCACGCCCAGCCGGTGCTGCTCGCACACCACCTGCTCGCCCACGCCTGGGCCCTGCTGCGCGACGTGCAGCGGCTCCAGGACTGGGACGTGCGGGCGGCCGTGTCGCCCTACGGCTCCGGAGCGCTCGCCGGCTCCTCGCTCGGCCTCGACCCCGAGGCAGTCGCTGCCGACCTGGGGTTCACCACGTCGGTCGAGAACTCCATCGACGGCACCGCCTCCAGGGACTTCGTCGCGGAGTTCGCCTTCGTCGCGGCGATGACCGCGGTCGACATCTCGCGACTGGCCGAGGAGGTCGTGATCTGGGCGACCAAGGAGTTCTCCTTCGTCAGGCTCGACGACGCCTACTCGACCGGGTCGAGCATCATGCCGCAGAAGAAGAACCCCGACGTCGCCGAGCTGGCCCGCGGCAAGGCCGGTCGCCTGGTCGGTGACCTGACCGGCCTGATGACGACCCTCAAGGCACTGCCGCTGGCCTACAACCGCGACCTCCAGGAGGACAAGGAGCCCGTCTTCGACGCCGTCGACACCCTCGAGGTCCTCCTCCCTGCCTTCAGCGGGATGGTCGCGACGATGGTGTTCGACACCGGCCGGCTCGCCTCGCTCGCGCCACAGGGGTTCTCGCTGGCCACCGACATCGCCGAGTGGCTGGTCCGTGAGGGAGTGCCGTTCCGGGTCGCCCACGAAGTCGCCGGCGCATGCGTCCGGGCCTGCGAGGACCGGGGGATCGAGCTGTGGGACCTGAGCGACTCGGACCTGGCCGAGGTCTCGGAGCACCTCACGCCGGGAGTTCGCAGCGTCCTCAGCGTCGAGGGCTCCCTGGCCTCGCGCAACGCCAAGGGAGGCACCGCCCCGACCCGGGTCGCGGAGCAACGTGACCGGGTCGTGGAGGCCGTCACCGCCGCACGCGCCTGGGCGAGCGACCCCATCGTGGTGCGCTGACGGCATACCCGTCGGCCGGCTTCCGAGAAATCTCGGGAGCCACGCGATAGGTTCGTGGCGCGGGTCACAGGCGATCCGCATCCGCCTTGCGAAGGGACGGTGTCATGGGCGTCAGGGACGACCTCACGACGGCTGCGGGACACGTGGCCGGGCTACGACGGGCGGTGACCGCGCTCTCCAAGGAGCTCGGCAACACCATCGACATCCAGCGGCTGCGGGACGACATCGTGCGCCTTGCCGACGACGTCGACCTCGTGGCCCGAGGTGCCGGAGTCGGCTCGCAGGACCGCGCCGGGGGCCCGGGCGAGATCGTCTTCATCACGGACGAGGAGTACGACCCCGCCCTGTGGTCCGATGCCGAGGACGAGGGCGTCGGCCCCTCCAGGGACCACTGAGGTGGCCTACGTCCCCTTCAGCGGAGGCGTTCATGCACCAGGCCGGGCCCGCATCGCGGCACGCACGCTGCGCGAGGACCGCTGGTGGCTCCAGCCGTTCGTCACCTTCGTCTGCTTCACGGCCTGGCTCCTCTACGGCCTCGTCCGTGCGAGCCTCCAGAAGGACTACTTCGTCGCCGACTACGGCTACCTCACGCCGTTCTACTCGCCCTGCCTGTCGACCTCGTGCGTCCCGGGGTCGACGCACTTCGGCACGCCCTTCGGAGAGTGGCCGGCGCTGATCCCGTTCGCGGCCCTGACCCTGCCGTTCCTGCTGCTCTTCCGGCTGACCTGCTACTACTACCGCAAGGCCTACTACCGGTCGTTCTGGATGAGCCCGCCCGCGTGCGCTGTGCCCGAGGCGCACCAGGGCTATTCCGGTGAGACCCGCTTCCCGCTCATCATGCAGAACCTGCACCGCTACTTCTTCTACGCCGCCGTGGTCATCTCGCTCATCAACACCTACGACGTGCTCCACGCGTTCCGCGGCAGGGACGGCGGCTTCGGCCTCGGCCTGGGCACCCTGATCCTGCTGGCCAACGTCGTGCTGCTGTGGTGCTACACCCTCGGATGCCACTCCTGCCGCAACATCGTCGGCGGGCGGCTCAACCACTTCAGCAAGCACCCCCTGCGCTACAAGGCGTGGGGAGTGGTGGGCAAGCTCAACGCCCGCCACATGACCTACGCCTGGGTCACCCTCGGCAGCCTCGTCGTCACGGACGCGTACATCGCGCTGGTGTCCTCGGGCGCGATCTCCGACCTCCGCCTCATCAACTAAGGGACCGCCTTGACCGACCTCGAACGCCACGAGTACGACGTCATCGTCATCGGAGCCGGCGGTGCCGGGCTGCGGGCGGCGATCGAGGCTCGCGAGCAGGGACTGCGCACCGCCGTGATCTGCAAGAGCCTGTTCGGCAAGGCGCACACGGTCATGGCCGAGGGCGGCATCGCGGCCTCGATGGGCAACGCGAACGAGAAGGACAACTGGGAGACGCACTTCCGCGACACGATGCGCGGGGGCAAGTTCCTCAACAACCCGCGGATGGCCGAGCTGCACGCCAAGGAAGCCCCCATGCGGGTGTGGGAGCTCGAGACCTACGGTGCCCTCTTCGACCGCACCCCCGACGGCAAGATCAGCCAGCGCAACTTCGGCGGCCATGAGTACCCCCGGCTCGCGCACGTCGGGGACCGCACCGGCCTGGAGCTGATCCGCACCCTCCAGCAGAAGATCGTCAGCCTCCAGCAGGAGGACCACCGCGAGACCGGCGACTACGAGGGCCGGCTCAAGGTGTTCGCCGAGCTCACCATCACCGACATCCTCAAGGGTGACGACGGTGCGGTGTCGGGGGCCTTCGGCTACTGGCGGGAGTCCGGCCGCTTCGTGCTGTTCTCGGCGCCGGCGGTCATCCTGGCCACCGGCGGCATCGGCAAGTCGTTCAAGGTCACCAGCAACTCGTGGGAGTACACCGGTGACGGCCACGCGCTGGCCCTGCGAGCCGGGGCGTCGCTCGTCAACATGGAGTTCATCCAGTTCCACCCCACCGGCATGGTCTGGCCGCCGTCGGTCAAGGGCATCCTCGTCACCGAGTCGGTGCGTGGCGACGGAGGAGTGCTGCGCAACTCCGAGGGCAAGCGCTTCATGTTCGACTACGTCCCCGATGTCTTCCGTGGCCAGTACGCCGACACGGAGGAGGAGGCGGACCGGTGGTACAAGGACCCCGAGAACAACAAGCGACCCCCTGAGCTGCTGCCCCGGGACGAGGTGGCGCGAGCCATCAACAGCGAGGTCAAGGAGGGGCGCGGCTCGCCGCACGGCGGCGTCTTCCTCGACGTGTCCACGCGTCTGCCGGCCGAGGAGATCAGGCGCCGGCTCCCGTCGATGCACCACCAGTTCAAGGAGCTGGCCGATGTCGACATCACGGCCGAGCCCATGGAGGTCGGCCCGACGTGCCACTACGTCATGGGTGGGGTCGAGGTCGACGCCGACACCGCGGCCACCAGCGTGCCCGGACTGTATGCCGCGGGCGAGGTTGCAGGGGGCATGCACGGTTCCAACCGCCTCGGCGGCAACAGCCTGTCGGACCTGCTGGTCTTCGGGCGACGGGCCGGAGTGGGTGCTGCGGACTACATTGGTGCGCTTGGGAACTCGCGTCCCGCCATTCACGACGCCGACGTCGACCGTGCCGCCGAGACGGCGCTGGCGCCGTTCCGCGACGCGAAGGAGAACCCCTACACCCTCCACCAGGAGCTCCAGCAGAAGATGAACGACCTGGTCGGCATCATCCGGCGCGAGGGCGAGGTGCGCGAGGCGCTCGAGATGCTCGACGGGCTGGACGAACGCGCCGATTCCGTTGGGGTGGAAGGACATCGCCAGTTCAACCCCGGATGGCACCTGGCGCTCGACCTGCGCAACATGCTCGCGGTGTGCCGCTGCGTCGCCCTCGCGGCACTGGAGCGCACCGAGTCCCGAGGGGGACACACGCGCGAGGACTTCCCGGGCATGGATCCCCAGTGGCGAGGGGTCAACCTGATCTGCACGCTCGACGGGTCCGACGGCGTGCAGCTCAAGCGGCAGCCCGTCCCGGAGATCCGCCAGGACCTGCTCGAGCTCTTCGAGCGCGGCGAGCTGTCCAAGTACCTCACCGAACCCGAACTGTCCCGCCTCGACGCGGGCGGTGCCGACAGCGCGCAGGGGAGCGACCAGTCATGAGCTACGAGGCCAAGTTCAGGGTGTGGCGGGGCGATGCCGCAGGCGGCGGCCTGGAGGACTACGCGGTCGAGGTGAACGAGGGCGAGGTCGTCCTCGACATCATCCACCGGCTCCAGGCGACGCAGACGCCCGACCTGGCGGTCCGGTGGAACTGCAAGGCAGGCAAGTGCGGGTCGTGCAGCGCCGAGATCAACGGCATGCCGCGGCTGCTCTGCATGACCCGGATGAGCACCTTCACCGAGGACCAGACCATCACGGTGACGCCGCTGCGCACCTTCCCGGTGATGCGCGACCTGGTGACCGACGTGTCGTTCAACTACCAGAAGGCGCGTGAGGTGCAGGCGTTCTCGCCGCCCGCCGACCTGCAGCCCGGCGAGTACCGCATGCAGCAGGTCGACGTCGAGCGCAGCCAGGAGTTCCGCAAGTGCATCGAGTGCTTCCTGTGCCAGGACGTCTGCCACGTGGTGCGCGACCACGAGGACAACAAGACCAACTTCGCAGGCCCCCGCTTCCTGATGCGGGTGGCCGAGCTCGACATGCACCCGCTCGACACGGCCGACCGCCGTCCCGCGGCCAAGGAGGAGCACGGCCTCGGCTACTGCAACATCACCAAGTGCTGCACAGAGGTCTGCCCCGAACACATCAAGATCACCGACAACGCCCTCATCCCGCTCAAGGAGCGTGTCGTCGACCGCCACTACGATCCCGTCGTGTGGCTGGGCAACAAGATCAGACGTCGCGGAGCCTGACCAGGGCGTTCTTCGGGGGCGACGTCCTGAAGGTGGCGCCAGCGCTCCTCGGGGCGACGATCACGCACGCCGGGGTCACCGTGCGGCTCACCGAGGTCGAGGCGTATGCCGGGGAGTCCGACCCCGGTTCACACGCCTTTCGAGGGCCCACCCCACGCACGGAGGTGATGTTCGGCCCGGCCGGTCACCTCTACGTCTACTTCACCTACGGAATGCACTGGTGCGCCAACATCGTGTGCGGACCGACAGGGGAGGCCAGCGCGGTCCTGCTGCGCGCCGGTGAGGTCGTGGCCGGCGAGGAGCTCGCCGCTGCTCGTCGTGCGGGGGTGGTGCGCCGCGACTGGGCGCGGGGCCCGGCTCGCCTCGCGACGACCCTCGCCCTGCGCGGCGAGCAGTCCGGCCTCGACGCCTGTATGCCGCGTGGCCCCGTCACCCTGGCGGGTCCGGTCCGCGGGGCGGACGGCCTCGTGCGGTCCGGCCCCCGCGTCGGGGTGTCGGGAGCAGGCGGTGACGTCGCGGCATACCCCTGGCGCTTCTGGCTGGAGGGTGAGCCCACGGTCTCGGCGTACCGACCGGCACCGAATCGACCAACCACGTCCCGTGCACGCAGGCCCTCGGCATAGGGCAGGCTGTGCTCGTGCCGCGAGTGCGCGGCACGTCGTGCGACGCGAAGGAGCGACCCACCGTGAGCAACATCCTCGACGAGCTGCAGTGGCGGGGACTGGTGGCCCAGACCACCGACGAGTCCGCGCTGCGCGACGCCCTCGCCGACGGGCCGATCACGGCGTACTGCGGCTTCGACCCCACTGCACCGTCACTGCACTTCGGCAACCTCGTGCAGCTGGTCGTGATGCGCCACCTCCAACGGGCCGGCCACCGGGTGATCTGCCTCGTCGGCGGCTCGACCGGGCTCATCGGTGACCCGCGCCCCTCGTCCGAACGCGTCCTCAAGACCAAGGAGCAGACGGCCGAGTGGGTGGCCAACATCGAGCGGCAGGTGCGTCCGTTCCTGTCCGTCGAGGGCGACAACCCGGCCATCTTCGTCAACAACCTCGACTGGACCGCCCCCATGACCGCGCTGGACTTCCTGCGCGACATCGGCAAGCACTTCCGGGTGAACCAGATGGTCAAGAAGGACGCGGTCGCGGCACGGCTGAACTCCGAGGAGGGGATCTCCTACACCGAGTTCAGCTACCAGCTGCTCCAGGGGCTGGACTACCTCCAGCTCTTCCGCGACTACGGCTGCACGCTGCAGACCGGGGGCCAGGACCAGTGGGGCAACCTCACCGCGGGGTCCGACCTCATCCACCGCGTAGAGGGGGAGTCGGTGCACCTGCTGACGACACCCCTGCTCACGGATGCAGCCGGCAACAAGTTCGGCAAGAGCGAGGGCAACGCCATCTGGCTCGACCCCGCCATGACCAGCCCCTACGCCTTCTACCAGTACTGGATCAACACCGAGGACGCCTCGGTGGTCACGCTCCTCAAGGTCTTCACGGACCGCACGGAGGAGCAGGTAGCGGAGCTCGAGCGGTCCCTGGCAGACAAGCCGTTCCTCCGTGAGGCGCAGAAGGCCCTGGCGGCCGATGTGACGACGCTGGTCCATGGCGCGGAGGCGACCGCGGCCGTGCAGGCTGCCTCCGAGGCGCTGTTCGGCAAGGGGGACGTGTCGGCGCTCGACGAACAGACGCTCGCCGATGTCACCGGCGAGCTGCCCGGGGGAGAGGTGGCAGTGGGGATGTCGGTGACCGACGCCCTCGTGGCCGTGGGGCTCGTCGACTCCCGGAACGCTGCCCGTCGGGCGATTGGCGACGGTGGTGCCTCGCTCAACAACGTCAGGCTCGCCGACCCCGAGCAGCAGCTCGCGCCGGCCGACTTCCTGCACGGGCGGGTGGCCCTCCTGCGGCGTGGACGCAGGTCCCTGGCCGCTGGGCGCCTTCGCCACTGAGGAGCGCAGGCCGCTGACCTGCGGATTTGTGTTTTGCGACAAGCCCCGTCTACTGTTCTCGACGTCAGCCCGACAGGGAGGAACGGACACCACCGCGGTGAACGAAAGTTCACGCGAAGTAGGCCGGTCCCGGGGCAGACCCCACCGAACAGCACCTGGGAAACCAGGACGCTTCGGAGCGCCCGCAAGGGTGGTCAGGAGCGGGTCGAGAGACTGCTACAGTGGGCGCCCCACCGCAAAGCAAGTGCTTCGCCGGAGGGCATCCGCACCGCCTGAGAGGGCAGTCGGACGCCGGACAGCGAGTTTCTGGAAACGGAAACAGCCTGCTAGTGTGGGACACCTCGCGGAGAGCCAAGCGCGCTCGATCCACCGCTTCCAGCTGGAAGCGCAAGGATTTGACGCCCAAGAGCGATGCGAGTAACTTTGAAGGGTTGCCCCGGACACAGACCGAAAGGTCCGTCGATGGTGCGCGTCCGAACCTTGAGAACTCAACAGCGTGTCAAAAATCGATGYCAATTACCTCGTCTCGAGGTGGCAGCGAACCAGGCCATCGGCTTGGGGATGCAGTCACGTCGAACGAAAATCCTTTGGTTGACAATGAATTTCTAGCAATAGCTAGTTGTTCTTGCTCAGTCAGTGAAACAACCCTTCTTGGGTAGCAGTTTCGTGGTCTTCGGACTACGAGCTAAACATCAATGGAGAGTTTGATCCTGGCTCAGGACGAACGCTGGCGGCGTGCTTAACACATGCAAGTCGAACGGTGATGGTGGGAGCTTGCTCCTACCGGATCAGTGGCGAACGGGTGAGTAACACGTGAGTAACCTGCCCCAGACTCTGGAATAACCCCGGGAAACCGGAGCTAATACCGGATACGAGACGAAGCTGCATGGCTATCGTCTGGAAAGTTTTTCGGTCTGGGATGGACTCGCGGCCTATCAGCTTGTTGGTGAGGTAATGGCTCACCAAGGCGACGACGGGTAGCCGGCCTGAGAGGGCGACCGGCCACACTGGGACTGAGACACGGCCCAGACTCCTACGGGAGGCAGCAGTGGGGAATATTGCACAATGGGCGAAAGCCTGATGCAGCGACGCCGCGTGAGGGATGACGGCCTTCGGGTTGTAAACCTCTTTCAGCAGGGAAGAAGCGAAAGTGACGGTACCTGCAGAAGAAGCACCGGCTAACTACGTGCCAGCAGCCGCGGTAATACGTAGGGTGCGAGCGTTGTCCGGAATTATTGGGCGTAAAGAGCTTGTAGGCGGTTTGTCGCGTCTGCCGTGAAAATCCGAGGCTCAACCTCGGACTTGCGGTGGGTACGGGCAGACTAGAGTGTGGTAGGGGAGACTGGAATTCCTGGTGTAGCGGTGAAATGCGCAGATATCAGGAGGAACACCGATGGCGAAGGCAGGTCTCTGGGCCACTACTGACGCTGAGAAGCGAAAGCATGGGGAGCGAACAGGATTAGATACCCTGGTAGTCCATGCCGTAAACGTTGGGAACTAGGTGTGGGTCTCATTCCACGAGATCCGTGCCGCAGCTAACGCATTAAGTTCCCCGCCTGGGGAGTACGGCCGCAAGGCTAAAACTCAAAGGAATTGACGGGGGCCCGCACAAGCGGCGGAGCATGCGGATTAATTCGATGCAACGCGAAGAACCTTACCAAGGCTTGACATATGCGAGAACGCTGCAGAGATGCAGAACTCTTTGGACACTCGCATACAGGTGGTGCATGGTTGTCGTCAGCTCGTGTCGTGAGATGTTGGGTTAAGTCCCGCAACGAGCGCAACCCTCGTTCTATGTTGCCAGCACGTAATGGTGGGGACTCATAGGAGACTGCCGGGGTCAACTCGGAGGAAGGTGGGGATGACGTCAAATCATCATGCCCCTTATGTCTTGGGCTTCACGCATGCTACAATGGCCGGTACAAAGGGCTGCGAAACCGCGAGGTGGAGCGAATCCCAAAAAACCGGTCTCAGTTCGGATTGGGGTCTGCAACTCGACCCCATGAAGTCGGAGTCGCTAGTAATCGCAGATCAGCAACGCTGCGGTGAATACGTTCCCGGGCCTTGTACACACCGCCCGTCAAGTCACGAAAGTCGGTAACACCCGAAGCCGGTGGCCCAACTCTTTGAGGGGGAGCCGTCGAAGGTGGGACTGGCGATTGGGACTAAGTCGTAACAAGGTAGCCGTACCGGAAGGTGCGGCTGGATCACCTCCTTTCTAAGGAGCACTGGTCGCGAAAGCGATCCAGAGCCTGGTCTGTAGGCGTATGTCCTACACCAGGAGCTCAAGGGTGGAACATCGATTATTTGGCGCTGACATCAACTCGCAAGCAAGTACAGGTCTTCGGACTGGGAACGCGAACGAGAGGGTGCCGGCGCCTGACACGTTGTTGGGTCCTGAGGGCTTCGGGCGAAAGCTTGAACCTCAGGCCGGTAGATCGGCCAGGACCCTTCCCACGGATGAACCACCGCACGGTGCTGTTGAACAGACACACTGCGGTAGGCACCGACACGGGGAAGGGGCCGCCCGTACCTTGAGAACTACACAGTGGACGCGAGCATCTTTGTAAACTCAAGTTTATAAGGGCAAACGGTGGATGCCTTGGCACCAGGAACCGAAGAAGGACGTAGGAATCTGCGATAAGCCTCGGGGAGTCGATAACCAGACTGTGATCCGAGGATTTCCGAATGGGGAAACCCGGCTGGAGGCAAGTCCAGTCACTCCCACCTGAACACATAGGGTGGGTAGAGGGAACGTGGGGAAGTGAAACATCTCAGTACCCACAGGAAGAGAAAGCAACCGCGATTCCGTGAGTAGTGGCGAGCGAAAGCGGAACAGGCTAAACCGATCATGTGTGATAGCTGTCAGGCGTTGCATGGTCGGGGTCGTGGGACTTTTCAGTCAGTACTGACATTCTGACATGGAGTCAAAAATGCGCGTTATAGTCGAAGGGCATTGAAAGGCCCGGCACAGAGGGTGCGACCCCCGTAGACGAAATGATGTGCACTCCAGAGAAGTATCCCAAGTAGCACGGGGCCCGAGAAATCCCGTGTGAATCTGGCGGGACCACCCGCTAAGCCTAAATATTCCCTGGTGACCGATAGCGGACAAGTACCGTGAGGGAAAGGTGAAAAGTACCCCGGGAGGGGAGTGAAATAGATCCTGAAACCGTTTGCCTACAATCCGTTGGAGCCTCCTTGTGGGGTGACAGCGTGCCTTTTGAAGAATGAGCCTGCGAGTTAGTGCTCAGTGGCGAGGTTAACCCGTGTGGGGAAGCCGTAGCGAAAGCGAGTCCGAATAGGGCGATTTAGTCGCTGGGTCTAGACCCGAAGCGGAGTGATCTACCCATGGCCAGGTTGAAGCGACGGTAAGACGTCGTGGA
Organism: Pedococcus sp. P2_E5; assembly: GCF_056403895.1. Lineage (NCBI taxonomy): Bacteria > Bacillati > Actinomycetota > Actinomycetes > Micrococcales > Intrasporangiaceae > Pedococcus > Pedococcus sp. P2_E5. The sequence goes on along the minus strand of NZ_JBFUEP010000028.1, from coordinate 474 downwards.
GGACCGAACCCACTTAGGTTGAAAACTGAGGGGATGAGCTGTGGGTAGGGGTGAAAGGCCAATCAAACTCCGTGATAGCTGGTTCTCCCCGAAATGCATTTAGGTGCAGCGTCACGTGTTTCTTACCGGAGGTAGAGCTACTGGATAGCTAATGGGCCTCACCAGGTTACTGACGTTAGCCAAACTCCGAATGCCGGTAAGTGAGAGCGTGGCAGTGAGACTGCGGGGGATAAGCTCCGTAGTCGAGAGGGAAACAGCCCAGACCACCATCTAAGGTCCCTAAGCGTGTGCTAAGTGGGAAAGGATGTGGAGTTGCATTGACAACCAGGAGGTTGGCTTAGAAGCAGCCACCCTTTAAAGAGTGCGTAATAGCTCACTGGTCAAGTGATTCCGCGCCGACAATGTAGCGGGGCTCAAGCACACCACCGAAGCTGTGGCATTGACACTTTGCCCGGCCGTGACATCTGAGGATCC